>CALLLZ010000149.1 GCA_938008005.1 uncultured Marinicella sp.
TTTGACACACCTTTGGATTGTTGACTTTAGTCAACAGGTTTTAGAATCATCAGTTATACAGGTTGGCTGAAGCCAACTACCTATTGAAAATAAAATCATGTCTATTTTAATACCATGGAAAATTTGTCAAATAAAACATAGGGAATATTGTTTCGATGTAAGGACTTTAGTCTGCAGAACAACCTATGGACGTTTAGTCCATAGTCGTTGAGTTATTGAAGCTATAAATTAAATATCACTTATTGGGTTTTCTAGATATTTTATAGCCAGCCTTTATGGCGAGCTACTCTGGCTGCTTCTATACTGTTGTTTGCATGCAGTTTTGAGACTGCGTTTGACAGGTAATTCCTTATCGTTCCGGGAGAAAGGTGTAAACGTTTAGCAATGGCTTCGGTACTTAAACCTTGTGCGACTAACTGTAATGCTTTGCGCTCTTTTTCTGTCAACGGATCTTGATCATGCCAAGTTTCCATAACCAGTTCAGGGTCAATGACTTTACCACCTTGTTTCACGGTTCTGATAGCACGAGCCAAATCTTCGCTGGGAGCATCTTTCAGTAAATAGCCCTTTACACCTGCATCCATGGCTCTTTTAAGAAAACCAGCACGAGCAAAAGTAGTTAAAATAAGAACCTCACATTTATATTTTTTTGCTTTTATTTGTTGAGCCAGCTCAATACCTGTCATATGAGGCATTTCTATGTCAGTGATGACTATGTCAGGTTTGAGTTGTTTAATTTTATCCAAAGCAATCCGGCCATCGGCTGCTTGGCCGACCACTGAGAAATCATCTTCTAAATCCAGCAGCGCAGCCAAAGCACCTAATAACATGCTCTGATCTTCTGCGATCAATATTTTAATGAAATTATTCATATTTTTGTTGTTCATTAAATGGTGTCCGTGATTGGCAGTTTTATATAAGCTGTAAAACCTTGGTGAACTTTAAATTCTACATTCCCACCCAGTTGTTCAGCCCGCTCAGATATGCCCTTGAGTCCACTACCAGCTTGATAAGTTTCTTCAGCATGACCATTGTCTTCGATGGTTAAACTGATGTGCTTTTCATCTGCATCAAGATTTATTTTACATTCAGTTGCTTGGCTGTGTCGCATGATATTGGTGGTAAGTTCGCGTACTATATAAGCCAAGGCAGTATTTTTCTCTGGGTTTAAGTTCAATTGGTCAATCGGGGATATGTTTTCTGCAACATTGATTTCTAATGAGTCTAGGAGAATTCGGGCTTGACTGAGTTCTGTGGTTAAGTCACGTTTTCTGTAATCACTGACAACCTCTCTGACTTGTGACAGTGATGCACGACTTATTTTTTCAATTTCCTTGATCTCTTGTATCGCTTTATTGGCATCTTGGCTGACTAATTTTTTTGCCAATTGGGATTTGATGTTTATGACTGAAAAAGTGTGGCCAATTAAATCATGTAAATCACGAGCAATTCTTTCGCGTTCAGCACTGGTAGCAATTTTTTTGATTTCCTCTTGGGATGCTTTGATTTGTTTGTTTTTATTTGTCATTTCTTGCATGATAATGTTGCTGGCTCCAATAACCAGAGCAAAAAAGCTTCCAGAGAGGTAAATATAAGGTGAAATTTGAAACAACAGTCCAGATATGATTGTTAGGATAATTAGTATAGCAAGCACTTTAAAGCCAGTAATCGGATGTTTAAACTGTGTACAAAAAGCAGCTGAATAAACGAAAAACGTTGCGGCTCCGAAAAAATCATTTATGGCCAGAATAAAACCTATCAGCCATATTCCTGCGATGTAAAAATACGCTTGCTTTTCAGCTACCCAAAATATCCTGAAATACAAAATCAAAAAAACCAAGACACAAGCTATGCTGATAACGGTTTGTTCGCTAGTGAGTGTTTGAAAGAAATAACTCAAAAAGAACATCATCAAATAACTCAACCAGACATAGGGCATATAACCTATATCTGGATCTTGAGGTAATAGCTTTTGGTGTAATTTAGAAAGCCAGCTGATGTCTTTAGTTGCTTGATGAATGTTGTTTTTATTACTCATGATTTATAACAACATTGTCCAGTTTGAAAGCAAAGGATGCAAGTGATGATTTTAAACGGTTGCGATCAGCCACCCACCCCATGCCAGTAACTAGGCTCCAATCAACAACGGGATGATCAGATATAAGAAAAGATATTTTGTTGCAACCTTCATTGATTTCAAAAGGTAGTTGTACCGGTTGCATGTTATTAAGGGTGAAAATCATCAGCTGATAAGTACCCGAATCACCAGATACATCAAACTCAAGGGATCTGATAGACTTTAGGTTCAGCACCTGATCCATGTTCTCAGAAAATGGCAGAAACACGCCTGACCAGGCATAAGGGAATCCAGCTTTGATTTCACCTTTTACATGCAATCCACCACCATCACATGCTGCTGCTGTCCAGTTGACTGAAGCTGTTGAGTTCCCTTGCATCATTTGGTCTGAAGTGGGTTGAAAAATTGTTTCAAATGAGGATATCAAAGATTCTTCGTTGAAGTCACTGAATAAACCAGACTTAGGTAATTCCACCTCTTTAGTTTTTGGTGTCTTTGGTGGTTCAACCAAGAAACCATTTTTCCAAATGCTGGTTATTTTTCGTGTATTTTTAATATCAATTCTGGGATCAGCCGATAGCATCAAAAAATCGGCTTTTGCACCTGATCCTAGTGAGCCTCGGTTACCCAGTGAAAATCGTTCAGTAGTTAGTTTGCCAGCAGCTTGTAAGACTTCTGTAGGACTCAGCCCTGCTTGACTCAACAACTCTAATTCTCCATGCATGCTGATACCATGAGCGGTACCAGGGTTTCCAGCATCGGTACCAGCCAAAATGGTGATTCCCTGATCATACATTTTTCGTGTATTTTTAATCGCATTAGCTAATGTTAAAGGTCGCTTAGGTAAGTTAGCAAATGGTTTAAGGGTGTTTTTGCTGGCACTTGAAAGTCTTTGGCTTAAATTTTTATCTGCAGCCAATTCAAGGCTGTGTTTACTTTTCGCCATAGATGCAATAACAGATAAGGTGGGGATAATGAAGACTTGCCTTGCTTTCATGGCTTCAAGTAAATCTTCACTAATGATTCGATCACCAAAAGTATGAACTAATCCATTGGCTCCAGCTTCGACGGCCTCTGTGGCTGATTGATGATCGGTGATATGTACAACTGCCAATTTATTGTGTTTTTGTGTGGCTGCAATCACTGCAATTAAGGTTTCTTTGGATATTGCAGTCAGTCTATAGTATTCAGGTTTGTGATGATAAACTATTTTAATGTAGTCTGAGCCTTCTTCGATTCTATCGAGTACAAATTGTTCAGCGTCTTCGGGGCCGTCTATGGTTGGGATTTTAAAACCATATTTTGTGCCATGGCCACCAGTGCTGGTAATTAAAGTTCCGGCAGAATAAAAATCAGCTTGTGAGGTTCTTTTATATAAGTCTCTTGATAACCTGGCTTGTTGACCGAAACTTAATTCTGAGAACATATCAAGTTCTGTGGTAACTCCAAATGATAAGGCCTCTTGCAAAGCATTGCCCCATGTATGGGTATGCGCATCAATCAAGCCAGGAATAACAAAACCATTTTTACCATCAATGATTGGTAACTGGTCTGGGTTTTTTACATTGTTAACGATTTGCCCTTCGAGAACCAACAATTCACTGTCTTCATGCCATGTGTTGCCATCAAATACTGTTACATTAGTCAGCTTAAAACTGTTGTTATTATTGGGTGTTTTTTCATCTTCTGATGTAATCTCTGAACTTGAAGAATTCTGTGGTGTGGGTAACATGAACAGAATGCCAGTAAGAATGGTGATAAAAATTAAAGTGAAAATTGTTGGTTTCATATGAAATTATCCTTGATCAGTATCAATTAATTTATTTGGCATCAGAGATGCGCTTGAATGCCCGTATGGCTAAGAATAAAAACAATAAAGTCATACCTGCTAATACCAAAACATGAATAAGCCATGGGTGGCCTAGGTCGTTGTCTTGAATTTTTAATACCAACTGAGCCAAATGAAATGGTGGTAAAGCCCAAGCTCCGTTTTGTAATACCACAGGAAACAATTGAACTGGTATCCATAACCCTGAGAGGAATGCCATAGGTAAGTAAATGAGGTTAACGACAGCTGGGGCAGATTGGCCGGTTAAAGCCAATCCCATCCACAGGCCCAAGGCACAGAAGGGCAAAGTACCGATGATCATTACCAATAGTGTGGCTGCCCATTGGCCGGTCGTTAACTGTACGCCACCAAATACACCACCCACGATAAATAAACTGAGTACAATAATTAGAGCGAATTGCATGGCGGTGAAAATTCTGGCGAAGAAATAAGCTGATATTGGCATGGGGCTGCATTGTTTCAAAGCCAGCCAGCCCTGATCTTTCTCTATCGCAACACCGACACCAAATCCAAACAGGGCAGGGCCCATGATACCAAAGACACCATAAGTGGCCAGTAAATAAGTGGGCATTTGACCGCCCATGCCATTGCGGTTGAATATCAACCCAAAAAACACATAAAACATCAAAGGGAATATCAAACTGGGTATGGTGAATGCTGGCATTCGGAAAGCTTTGAGAAACTCAGTCTTTGCTTCTAAAACATAAATATTTAGTTTTTGTTGCCATGATTTATTCTGTGAGTTGACTTGGTTCATGCTGTTTTCTCCTGGTTGATTTGGTCTCGCAAATTGAGGAAGGCATCTTCGAGAGACACTTGTGATACGGTGAGGTCTCTGACGTCATCACATTGATTCAGCAATGCCTTGAGGGTTACTTCTGTATGTTCAGACAGCAGCTCATGATAATCACCTTTGGCTTGATATGAATCGACAGCAGATAACTGTGACAATTGATCTGCAGACCAATTGCTTCTGAATCGAATCAATTTACCACCCAATTGTTTTTTGATGTGTTCGGGTGATCCTTCTGTCGAGATTTTTCCATGGGATAACAGAATGATGCGGTCAGCCAACACATCGGCTTCTTCTAAGTAATGTGTGGTGAGTAATACTGTGGTACCTTGCGCACTTAAATCTCGTATACAAGCCCAAAGCTGCCTTCTTGCGTCCACATCCAGCCCTACAGTGGGTTCATCTAAAAACACCACATCTGGTTGGCCACAGATCGCCAGTGCAAAAAACACCCTTTGTTTTTGACCTCCAGATAATTGATCAAATTTTTTGTCTTTTAGGTCAGCGAGTTGCGCCTTTTCAAGTACGTCCTCTAACTGTAAAGGATTGTCGTAATAACTGCTGAATAAAGCAATGTGCTCATGAACTTTCAACGTGCCAGGCATTTCAGCTGACTGTAATATCGTGCCGATTCTTTTTCTGGCAAGAATATTTCCTGGTTGTTGATTGAGCACCGATAGCTTGCCACTGTCAGCTTGCATTCGCCCCAATAGTAAATTAATCAGGGTGGTTT
>CALLLZ010000150.1 GCA_938008005.1 uncultured Marinicella sp.
AGGCGTTACGCTTATTGCAGTGTATTTTCTTAACAAACTGCCCCAAATTGCATAGGCAAGTAGTGTTGAACAATACGACAAAAAGAAAACACTTATCCATCCCTTCAAATCTAAAGACTCTAATAAAAACTGTGGTTCGACTGATTCAGTAAAATAAGAGACCACAAACATGGGAATCGGCGGAATCGCACAAGCCCAAACCATTAATTGAAATAAATTGACCTGACCAATAGATTTCATTATTAAATTTGAAACCGCCCACGAAACACCTGCCATAAAAATAAAAAACAAACCCGATAAAGTGAACGATTGTGAGTTTGAGGAAAGTAATATGACAAACCCCAACATTGAAATAATCAACCCTTTTATTTGTACTCGAGTGACACTTTCTCTGAACACTAAAACCGCTAAAAAGATGGTAAAGAAAACTTACGATTGTAATAACAGTGACGCAAAACCTGACGTCAAATGCCCATCTAACGATAAAAACAAGAAACTGAATTTAAATATGCCTAAAAAAATGCCAATCCCCAATACAGCTTCCCAGTGTTTCTTGGGAAACGGAATAAAAAGAATGGCTGGGATTGCTACAATAAAAAAACGCAACCCAGAAAATAAAAAAGGTGGTAGTTGTGTCAATCCCAGCTTAATCACAACAAAACTCAGCCCCCAAAGCAAAATAACCAACAAAGCCAAGAACAAATCCGTAAGCGATAATTTCATAAACTATCAGTTATCTAGCCGCAACTACATCAATTTCAACAAGCCAGGCAGGATTTACCAACCCTGAAACAAATAATGTAGTTATGGCAGGGGCTACCCCATCCAATAGTTCTTTGCGAACTTCAACCAACGACTGCATGTCCTCGGCGCAAGTTAGATAAATATTCATCTTTACAATATCATCTAGCTCCATATCAGCTTCTTGCAAAACCAACCTCACATTATCAATGGCCTTCCTGCATTGGTTTTTAAAACCAATCTCAAGGTTGCCATCATTATCCTGACCAACTTGACCAGATACATAAACACTGTTCATGGTATTTTTGATTTGAACACCATGAGAATAAATTCCCGCATAGGGTCCCAATATTGGGAAAGGATTAAGTTTGTTTTTCATAAATACGCCATTCAATTATTGTTACTTATGCGTAATATATACTGTGTCTTTCTGCCTGATAAGGAGCTAAAATGAAAAGCACTTTTACCAAATGGTAACAATCAAATGATTAATGAAACAACAGAGTTAATTTTTTTTGCAGCAGTTTGTGAACACGGATCAATGTCACAGGCCAGTGTGGCACTAGAATGTTCAACAGCTCAAGTAAGCCGCAAGATCACCCAACTCGAAAAAAGACTTAAAACCAAACTCTTTCATAGAACAACAAGAAAACTGACATTAACGGATGCAGGACTGTCTCTTAAAGATGATGCTGTTGGTTTTTTCAAATCTGCTAAAAAGATTAGAATAAAGTCTAAAAACTTAACAACAGACTTATCTGGCGACTTTGTTATTACCGCCCCTATATCTTTAGCTACATTCATGCTGCAACCAATTCTACCAGCGCTTCAAAACCAGTTTCCTGACATTACATTTACATTGATTCCTTCCGATACCAGTTTTGACTTAATTAATGAAGGTGTAGATTTAGCTATCAGAACTGGAAGTGTTGTGGATGATTCCTTGGTGGCACATCAAGTAGGTATTGCACATGATGTTTTTATTGCCAATCATGACCATTTGAAAGCGCATGGACTGCCCCAATCAATTCAGGATCTGGAAAAACATAAAATACTGATCAACGATCATTCAATGTACCAAGAAACTGTTAAGCTATCTTTCAATAGTAACTCAATGGATTGGCGTCCAAACGATTACATGAAAGTTAATCTATACACCATAATAATAGATTTGGTTTATGACAATTTTGGCATTGGTTTTGCACCAAACTATTGCCTTCCTCAGGTGCAAAACCAGATGAATATTTCTCAGGTCCTCAATGATTACCATGGCAAACAATGGCCTATATTCATCGTTTATCCATTTTCAATACCCACACCCGTTAAGACAGCAAAAGTTGCAGCCTTCATTAAACGAGCTTTTTCTGAATATAACTTGTGAGCTCAACAGTATTTATAGTTATTAATTTTTCAAACACATTAATGGCTTAATACAAACTTTGAATGGGTGACTAATGATATGAAATCACCCATTATCAACATGGTTTCGCTCAGCAACCACTGATTGCATGTTTTAAAATTAAGGGTTGTAATAAGTCGCAGCACCTGGACCCACTGGCATACCCAATACGAACACCCACAGATAGAACAGCAAAGTCCAACCAACCATGAACACCATACTATAAGGCAACATGGTCGCTATCAATGTTCCAATCCCTAAATCCTTTTTATATTGTGTGGCCACCGCTAAGATCAAACCAAAATAACTCATCATTGGAGTGATGACATTGGTCACCGAATCGCCAATTCGATAAGCTGCTTGAATGGTTTCTGGTGCAAAACCTATCAACATCAACATCGGTACAAAGATCGGTGCGGTCACTGCCCACTGTGCAGATGCACTGCCCAATGACAGGTTAACCATCCCACAAACCATGATAAAAAACACAAATATCATGGGACCATCTAGACCCATCATTTGTAGCATGGCCGCTCCTTTAACAGCCATCACAGTGCCCAAATTGGTCCACTTAAAGAAGGCCACAAATTGCGAGGCAAAAAACACCAGTACAATGTACATTCCCATGCTGCTCATGCCTTTGCTCATGGCGTCAATCACATCACGATCAGTCTTCATGGTGCCGGCCACCTTACCATACACAAAACCCGGGATCGCAAACGTAAGGAAAATATAGACAACAATACCTTTAAGAAATGGCGAGTTTTTCACAGCACCTGTTTCCGGATGACGCAACACGCCCCATTCAGGCACTACGGTTAAAGCCAAGACCCCACAAATAATTAAAAAGGTCAGGCCGGCCATGCGCAAGCCTTTCTTTTCAGCAGCGGTGACTTCATCGACCGATTGATTGCCCAGTTCGATACTGGCCTCATCACTGTTGTAAGGTCCCAACCTGGGTTCAACAATTTTCTCAGTCACAAAAGCACCCATGAATACAATCAAAACAGTACTGATCATCATGAAATACCAATTAACCTCTGCACCAACCAGGTAAGTTGGATCCAACATTTGTGCCGCTTCTTGCGTGATGCCTGACAATAAAGGATCAACAGTACCAATCAACAAGTTGGCGCTGTATCCAGCCGATACCCCAGCAAAAGCAGCTGCCAATCCAGCCAATGGGTGCCTACCCAAAGAATGAAAAATCAATGCGGCCATTGGTATCAATACAACATAGCCCAATTCTGAAGCCGTATTTGACACCACCCCAGCAAACACAATCATGACTGTCACCATTCGCTTGGAAGCACCGATTACAAGGGAACGCATCAAAGCGGATAACATCCCAGAATGCTCAGCAACAGAAACCCCAAGCAAAGCCACCAACACTGTACCCAAAGGTGTAAAACCGGTGAAATTGGTAACCAGGCTTTGTACGATCCATCGCAAACCTTCTGCTGACATCAGTGAATTAACCTCAATCAAACCATCAAGCTCACGTTTGGATGACCCTTCTGGGCGCGGATCGGCTACACTCATGCCCAACCATTCCGCAAAACCACTGAACAATACAATAAACACACAAAACAAGGCAAATAAAGTGATAGGGTGGGGCAGTAAATTACCTAGCCATTCGACGGTGGCTAAAAACTTAGAAAACCAACCTGTAGATTCATTGGGAGATTTGGATGTTTTGGATTCAGTAGACAAAATATTTTCTCACGGTTAAGGAAGCTCTGATAACTAGAAAATGCCTTTGCTGAATTTAAAACATTCAGCTTCAAGGCAAACAAGCTGTTTATTTTCAACTATCTACAACACCATTTCAACCAACAATTCACCACAGATTGACCCAATTGCACCGATCGAATGAACAAATACATTTTTTTACGGTCTGATTTATCCTAACAACAGTCAAATGATGTTAATCATTTTTAATTTCACTATAAAAAAGAGAGGCCTTCGAAATGAATAAATTAAACAAGCATGCGGTTTATATGCTCAGTATCAGTTTTTTAACGCCATTGGTGCATGCACAAACAAACAATCAACCCAGTAGTGACTCAGTTAAATACCAACAAGCCATCCAAAAATTGTCCAATCAAACTGTCACCATTGATGCAGTTAATGACACGCCTGTTAAAGGCATTAAGGAAGTTGTAGTAACCGGTGGCGCTGCCAAAGAAATTATTTACCTCAGTGAAGATGGAGAATATTTATTTGATGGTAATTTATTAAGCATTAAAAACAGGGCCAACTTAACCGAATCAACCAGAACCTCTCTGCGCCATGAACTCATGGGCGAATTCAGAAAAACTCACAAAGGCATTGATTTTTTGCCTGAACAAATGACTGATCTGGTCACAGTCTTTACTGATATTGACTGTGGTGTTTGTCGCAAATTTCATCAAGAAATCGATTCATTCAATGAAGCTGGCATCGGTATCTCGTATCTGTTTTTCCCCAGAGCAGGTATTGGCTCTGCTTCACACCAAAAAGCCGTAAACGTATGGTGCGCCGATGATCAGAAACAAGCCATCAATCAAGCCAACAACGGTGTTGAGCTCGAACCCTTGATGTGTCCTAATCCCATTGAATCACAGTTTAATTTAGCCCTCAGTGCTGGTGTTATTGGCACACCTTATATGGTGTTAGAAGACGGCACCTTGATACCTGGCTATATGACACCCAATCAATTAAAACAACGTATCAAGCAGAGTAAAACCAAGAAATAACCATGAAAGGTGTCATCATAATGGGTTCATCACGCAGCGAT
>CALLLZ010000151.1 GCA_938008005.1 uncultured Marinicella sp.
CATCATGATGTTTAAGGGCAGCAAGAATCAATTCGTTTTTTGAACGAAAGTGATGGTACATGGTTTTTTTGGTAACCCCAGCTTCTTGAGAGATCCAATCAATCCCGACACCGTGGTAGCCATGAGCCGAAAATAGGTCTATGGCTGTCTCGACCAATTGTTGTCTTTTTTTAGACATATGTATGTATACCGATATGTTTATATGGTTCACATCATACATTATTTAATTAATAATGGCAATTTTAAGCATTTTAAAGCGATTTATTGATATTTTTATGTTGACAAAAGAAACAGATCGGTATACCATGCAATCAACACTATACAGATCGGTATAGTTTTTATAACTAAACAGGAGATACTTTATGCAAAACATAGATCGAGTTGATATCAACAATGCAGGCCCTGCTCAGCCGTTAATAGACGCGGTTAAGAAACAAATGGGAACAGTTCCACATATATTTGCCACCATGGGAAATTCACCAGCTGTACTTGAAGGCTATTTGGCATTCAGTGGTGCTTTGGCTTCAGGTGAATTAAGTGCTGCATTAAAAGAACAAATTGCACTGACGGTTGCTGGTCAAAATCAATGTGACTACTGTGCATCAGCACATTCATTCTTGGCACAACATGCTGGAGTGAGTGAGTCTGAAATACAAAATAACCTGTCAGCCAAATCATCAGATGAAAAAACATCAGTAATCCTTGGCTTCGTCCAAGAAGTCGTATCTAAGCAGGGTGTGATTGATCCTTTATCTGTTCAGTCACTTAGGGACGCAGGCGTGACTGATTCTGAACTGGTAGAAATCATTGCCCATGTTGGAGTGAATATTTTTACCAATTACTTTAACCATATAGCGGGCACGGAAATCGATTTTCCGGTGGTTAATACCAAAGCTGCTTAATAGATTTTTTAAACCTTTACTTTTTAACAACAATACGAGAAGAATTATGAACAAAATAAAAGCCATCCAAATGATCAGCACATTCTTAGTACTTTTAAGTTTTAATGCATCAGCAGACTATATCAGTAACAGCACAGTTGGTGCAGGTGGATATGACTTAGTTTCATATCAAACGGGTAAGAAGCCATTACCAGGTAATGGTAACTATGTCGCAACCATTGATCAAGTTAACTATATTTTTGCGAACCAAGAGAACTTAGAAGTTTTCAACAAAAACCCTAAGAAGTATATGCCTCAATATGGTGGATTTTGTGCTTTTGGAGCATCTGTAGGTAAGAAGTTTATTGGTGATCCAAATGTATGGGAAGTGGTTGATGGAAAATTGTATTTTAATCTAGATAACGGTATCAAAGCCATGTGGGTAAAAGACATTCCAGGAAACATAGTAAAAGCGGATAAAAACTGGAAAGAAATCAAGCATAAAGGGGCTTCATCTTTATAAGTAGTCATCTAAAAAGTGGCGAAGTCATATTTAATATTTCTTCGCCTTTTCATCACAATTTACCTTTAACTAATATCTGAGTTAAGAAAAGCTCATATATCAATCAGAACGAAGGAGAATCACATGTCAATAACTGATAAAAAAATATCCATATGGTCGGCTTTAACAGCTCGTTTAAACTCCGGTGGTGAGTGGATACCACCACTATTTTTAAGACTTATTCTTTTTTGGGAGTTTTGGGAATCGGGGATAGCTAAATATGAGGGTTCAAATTGGTTTGCGGGCATCCATGATGACTTCCCTTTTCCGTTTAACATCCTTCCCGTAGATTTCTCATGGTTTCTTGCCACTTGGGGTGAATTGGTATTTGCTGTTTTGTTATTGTTGGGTGTAATGACTCGTTTTTCAGCCATTGCATTACTGGTTGTAACGGCTGTAGCTACAGCAGCTGTTCATTGGCCAACTGAATGGAACTCATTGTCTGAATTGTGGAGTGGTTATGCCATATCTAACAAGGGTGCTGGAAACTTTAAATTACCTTTGCTTTATATCTTGATGTTGTTTCCACTGGTCTTTTCAGGAGCGGGTAAGTTGAGTATGGATCACCTGTTATCTGCTCGATTAACAAACGACAAGTCTGAGAAGGTTATTTCTGACTTAATGTCGAAAGGTTTGGTGTTGATAATCATTGGTATTCCACTGTTCTTTCTTATGCCTGTACTGGGTACTTTGATACTTTTTGGTGGTGTTGGACTTATCATCTTAAATGGCATAGTTAAGAAAAAACAATAAGGCATGTCAGGTAGTATGAAAAACATAAAATTACAACTGGTGGTTTCTGTGAATTTTATCTGTGGAGCCAGTGATTCAGAGAGCTGGTATAAACGCAGCAACCAATTACCTTGATTTTGTTTCTAACTATGGACTTTAAATCTACTTTATAACACATATAACCCAACATATAATTACCCCAATAAAAGCAATAATATGAAAAAAATAATTATTTTAATGGTGATGTTCACCTACACCCACACCTCCACCTCCAAGGAGGTAGAGCAAACAAACGAGACCAGTACGTATTTGAATTTGGAGTATGGCAAGATTGGTTGGTTTGATCAAGAAGAAAAAAACAGCCTTTATGGACTAGAATTTCAGAACAAAGACACTTTCAAGTGGAATTTGGATGCTATATATGGTCTTTCTACCAGTCAGGAAAATAACAAATACTTTTACTTTGGAATCAATAAGGACTGGCACTTTAAAAGACCTATTGTATTAAGTTCAAGTTTAAGTGTTGGATTATTTGACAACAACCAATTGATTGACCTTGGACATACCGTTGAATTCAGAACCAAGTTTACAATTGCTTATCGCTTTAAAAACGACCATCGACTTGGATTATCAATTGCACATTTATCAAACAGCCGGCTGTCCAACGAAAACCCGGGTACAGAAATACTCAGTATGAATTATATCGTTCCATTAAAATCCAAATAAAGAGTATTTAATCAGAGGTTTCAAAAGTATAGGTTTTGGTTAAATAGACAGTCATGGTGGTTCAATTAAGGGGGATAGTACCAGTGCTACTGTAATAGCTGCCTGATGTTTTTTTTAAGTTTGGGTACAACATCTTTCTCAAACCAACGGTTTTTCTTTAACCAAATATTATTACGAGGGCTGGGATGGGGTAAGGGAAGGTTTTGTGGCCAATACTCCTGCCATGCCCTCACTGTTTCTGTTAAATTTTTTTTCTTTTGGCCCTTTAGGTGCCAATTTAAAGCGTACTGTCCAATAACCAAAGTTAATTCGATTTTCGGCAATAGCCGGATAAAAGTGGAGCGCCATTGTTCAGCACACTCTTTTCGTGGCGGCATGTCTCCTGATTTACCTGTTCCAGGAAAACAAAAACCCATTGGTAAAATGGCAATTTTTTGTGCATCATAAAAGGTGTTTTTATCAATACCCATCCATTCTCTTAAACGATTTCCACTGGGGTCATTGAAGGGAACCCCTGTTTCATGGACTTTACTTCCAGGAGCTTGTCCTGCGATTAATATTTTTGCTTCAGGGTGTACTTGAAAAACAGGACGTGGACCCAGTGGTAAATACTTGGTGCATAACTCACATGCTTGTGCTTTTTTAACTGTTTGTTGGTATTCATTTAATAAAGCTTTCATACAACTAGATGTTATGAGGTTTTGGAGCTAAAACCAGTTTTAAATAATAGATTCTAACTCAGAGGTCATATCATTGCTCTTTAAATTACGTTGGTACTTGTTTTGACTTATATCCTTAGTTCGGTAATTGTTTCAAAGTCTTCTGATGATGCCCGCCAGTTTTACTCGACATGACTGTTTAATTTTGAACCGGTCGGCAGTGTTAAGATGTATGGGTTAATCAGAAATAAAAAGGTGTTATACATGAAAATACATTATTTGGAAATAGTAAGCGATGATGTAGATACCACATGTGTGATTTATCAAAACATTTATGGGGTGTCATTCAGCGACCCTGATCCCATGTTAGGTAATGCCCGTACCGCAGCAATGAAAAATGGCGGCATGATTGGGGTTAGGCTACCGATGAGTGATACGGAGCAATCAGTTGTCCGCCCCTATTGCTTGGTAGATGACATTGAACATGAACTTCAAAAAGCGCTAGATGCAGGTGCTGAAGCGGCTCATCCGCCGTTAGAAATTCCGGGGTTAGGCATGTTTGCTATTTATATTTTGAGTGGTAATCAGTTGGGTCTATGGCAAAAGTGAGAAATTCCTTTAGGGCTATTTTAAATAAAATTAAATATGTCCAATAAACAAAAAAAGTTATTTATATTGTTGGTTTGGAGTGTTTTTAACGCTGAAGCCAATTTAAATTACAAGGTCAGTGATCTGCAAACCGAGCAACTCAATGCTACTTTGTATGTGCCTGAAATATCAGAAAAAATGTCGGCCATAGTTGTGCTTGGGGGTTCTGGTGGTCGCCGTAATACCGTCTATCCAGAATTATTAGCTGAACAAGGCTTTGTGGTGATGAGTCTGTCATATTTTAATGCGCCTGGTTTGTCAGATACACTGGATAATGTGCCTGTTGAAGTAGTTGGTAATGCTTTTGATTACTTGCAAAACCACCCACAAGTTGACCCCAAAAGGTTGGGCATTCTCGGTGTGTCAAGGGGGTCAGAGTTGGCATTTATCAGTGCATCTGTCGACCCCAGAGTGACTGCAGTGGTCGGTATAGTGCCCTCTTCGGTTGCATGGCATGGTCAAGCCGGTTCGAATGCTTGGACATTAAGCGGAAAGGCTGTTGAGTCTTTGACTTTCCAGCGCCAGTCGGAGATCAGTTTTTATCAACGTGCATCAGCTGCGTTAAATCAAGTTTCAGCGGATAAAGCACTGTTCTCCTTTGAAAATATCAACGGACCAATCTTGTTGATCTCAGCCAAGAATGATCATATATGGCCCTCCAAAATGATGGCTAATCAGATAGTCGCCTATCTCAAGAAACGTGATTTTAAATTTTCAGTCCAACATTTGTCAGTCGAAGACAATCACTTTATTGGTTCAGCATCCATCAATGGTTTTAAACAAAAGCTGGTCGTTCACTTTAAAAGCATGAAAACAAGTAGGGATTTGCCCTAAATCGAAGATTAGTTTGAACGGGTGATGGCTATGAATAATGAGTAAAAGTCATGACCAGTAATAAAAATAACTCTATAATAAATAGTCAGTTTAATGATTCAATAAAAAAAACAAGGTTAATCTTAGTCAGAGCGTTAATAATGCCGGTGAAACAGTCGCTTAATAAAATGAAATGAACACAGCACTTAAACAAAAGATACCACTGTTTTTTTTGATTTGTATTTCAGCTTTTTGGACTTTTTACTATCAGAGCAACAGTTTGCTTAATGCTTTCGGCACTGCGAATTATGAGTGGCTTTTCTTGATAGATGGTTTGTTGGTGTTACCTCTGTTGTGTTTCTTATGTATTAAAGAAAAAAAGCAAGCTGCTATCAAAGCGGTGGTCATGTGTTGTTTTGCAGTGTTAATTGGTAGTTACATAATCCCAGAGTCAAATAAACATATTTGGAGTTATTTAGAAGCTGGTCGCTATGTGGTTTTGGTATTGTTATTGTTGTTTGAGATAACAGCTATAGCAACGGTTTTTCTGGCGATCAAGGCCGCTTTGGACAAAGGTTCAGACCCAGATAAAGCCATTTCCCAACCCATTAAACGCTGGGTCGGAGAAGGCTTGTTTGCTCATGTTTTAATGTTCGAAGCCCGTATCTGGACTTTTGCTTTGTTCTCAAAAAAAATCACCAGCCAAAAGTTCGGTGGTAATACGCACTTCAGTTATCACCACAAAGATGGTGCGATGAGTCATTCATTGGGGTTGATTGTATTGATTCTGGTAGAACTTCCATTGGCACATCTCTTGGTACATTTTATCTGGTCACCAATGGCAGCCAATGTATTGACTCTGATGACACTGTTTGGTTTGCTGTTCTTTATTGCTGAATATCGAGCGATGTCAATAAGGCCGATATCACTGTGTCAAAACAACCTGATTATTCGTTGTGGTTTGTATGCGCAATTGGTGATACCTTTGAGCCAAATATCTGATATTGAAATCAACCAAAGATATATTGCACGTGCTCAACATATTAAAAGATACAACTATGCAGGTATACCCAATGTCGCCATCACTCTGGTTCAACCCATGGGCCTTCTTCAGAAGGTTTACCTTGGCGTTGATAATCCCAGAGCTTTGATCGATGCTGTGAAAGACGGGCAAAGTTTGGTTTGATGAAAAAATACTTTCAAGTCATATTCATATTTTTGTCGATAAGTCTTCCCTCAAAAGTTTTAAGTGAGTCTGAGATTATTCTTTCAATTAAGGGCGTTGAGCAAGCGATTTTAGTTGAAGTAGCGGATATAATTAAACGCCGGTTTATGAACATCAAGACAGGTTTTTTTTCATCGGTAGAAACAACGCTACACGGGTATAAAGTTTCGGTTAAATTTAGGGGCTGGTCCCCAACTAAGGAACAAATACAATACCTGATTGCTACCCAAGGTTCACTTGAGGTCTTTGTTTCAGGGAATAAACCTCAACGACTAATCACAGAGCAAGATGTGAAAAGCGCAGAAGGTTTTATGCGTAATGAAGTGGCCTTATTGGGCCTTGAATTAAGCCAAGTTGCAGCTCAAACCATGGCTGAAAAAACTAAAAACTTGGCAGGTGCCGAGGTTGAATTCCATTGGGACGGGGAAGTTCATTCACAGCTGCGTATAGATGGTCCAATGTCAAAATTTGTATCTTTAACAATCGCTTCTATACAAGAGGCTCAATTGATGGCCGCGGTTCTCAACAATGGGAAATTACCAACTGATATTCGAATAAAAAGGGTTAAAAAATGAAATTAATTGCAAATATTCTCACCACTGTTGTGGCCATCAGCCATGTTGGCATTTTAGTTTTAGAAATGTTCTTTTGGAATCATCCGGTGGGGCAAAGAATATTTGCCATGACGCCAGAAGTAGCGGCTTCATCAGAAATTCTGGCAATGAACCAAGGTCTATACAATGGTTTTCTGGCAGCTGGTTTATTTTGGGGATTGTTACGGAACAGAAATGATGTCAAAATTTTCTTTTTAAGTTGTGTGGTAGTCGCTGGTATATTTGGTGGTATGACGGCAAAAACCAGTATTTTGTTCACCCAAGGCTTGCCTGCACTGATTGCGTTGGTTCTGGTGTTGATGGTTTCACGGAATAAATAGGGTTGATGTGGATGTATCAACTTCAGTAAAAAAACCACCGTCATTCCAGACGAGCCTAAGCGAGTAGCAGGAATCTAGGTAGCAGGTTTTTCTAAATCTAAAAACCTTTAAATGAATGATTTATTTAAAATTTTAAAACCACCCTGAAATCGGGATATATAGCTCTGTTCATTAAAAACCTTAACTATCATCAAATAAATTAAAAATAATTCAATTATTTTGACAAGGTTTGGGGTTGTTTTACGAGTATATAAGTAAGGCAGTTAAAAAGACTTCCTCTCTTTAATAACTAAAAAAGGAATTAAAAGGAAAGTAACGCTCCGGGACGAGCTCAAGGATTTAAGTTAACAAGAGATT
>CALLLZ010000152.1 GCA_938008005.1 uncultured Marinicella sp.
ACTGCAAAAATCAATGAAAGAAGCCAATGCTTCGAATGAATCAAAGTCATCGTTTTTAGCTAATATGAGTCATGAAATTCGTACCCCAATGAATGGTGTCATTGGTTTGATAGATTTAATGCTTGGTCATAAATTGACAAAAAAACAAAGGAGGCGAGCTGAAACCATAAAAAGTAGCGCCAATTCAATGCTGGATATAATCAATGATATTTTGGATTTTTCTAAAATAGAAGCAGGTAAATTTGAGATTGTTAAAAACGAATTCTTATTCGTAGATTTTATCAATGATTTTTTAGCATCAATATCAACCTCACTAAACGATAAAAACCTAAAACTCAACTATATACACGATCCAGAATTAATCGGGTGGTTTGTGGGTGATTCAAGTCGTATCAGACAAGTACTCACGAATTTGGTGAACAATGCCATTAAATTTACAGCAGAAGGGAAAATCGATTTAACCATTTCTACCAAAGAACGAAATGGTGAAGATTATAATGTTTGCTTTACAGTGAGTGATACTGGAATTGGCATCAGTGAATCTCAAAAGGAATCTATATTTGCACGGTTTACTCAAGCTGATAATTCTATAACCAGGATATATGGAGGGACAGGTTTGGGGTTAAGCATATGTAAACAGTTGACGCTTTTGATGGGCGGAGAGATCGGTTTTACCAGCGCAGAAGGTGAGGGGTCTGATTTTTGGTTTACCGTCCCATTAACAAAAATCAACGCGCCAGATTTTGAATCTGAAGAAGTAAAACAAAAACCGCTTGAACTTCACCAGCCTGAAGTTAAAGTACTGATTGTTGATGACAATGAGACCAATATATTTGTTGCACAAGAAATGCTTCAGCACTTGAACGTGATGACCGATGAGGCTGTAAATGGCAAAGAGGCTATAAATAAATTACATGAGAATTCATACGATTTGATTTTTATGGATTGCCACATGCCAATCATGGATGGTTATGAAGCAACCCAATTAATCAGGAAAACCAACTTTAAATTAAATAATTCAAACTTACCCATAATTGCAGTTACTGCAAGTGCTATGAAAGGTGACAAAGAGCGTTGTATTGCTGCTGGTATGGATGATTTTCTCACCAAGCCGTTACACCTAGAATTTTTGCAAAAGAAGCTTGTTAAATGGTTGCCGGGTAAGCAAAAATCATCTAATCAAACCCAATCTACCAATGAATCAACAGACAAGAAAAGAGTCGGTAATAAAAACCATCTGTTTGATGGTGCTGTTGTTTTTGATGTTGATGATTTGGTTACAAGATTACCAATCAATATAACATCAATTAACGAAATCATTGATGGCTTTTTTAATGATGTCGATTCTAAAATTAATAAGCTCAATATGGCGATTGAAAATCGTTTTTATGAAAAAATTGCATTACAGGCGCATGAATTAAAAGGAGCTTTTGCCAATTTGAGTTTTATGAAAATGAGTAGTTTGATGCAAGTCATTGAAACAGCAGCCAAAGAAGAGAGCAGCGACGAATTACAAGCAGCTTATGAGTACATGGCACCCTTACTTGCAGAATCTAAAGAACAATATTTGATTCATTTTAGTTGATCAGGTGATTCAAATCGAACGAAGTGTATCTTGATACTGCTGAACTTTAAAGACATTTAAAATAAGTTTTATCTTTTCGAGTTATTCATTTATTTAATCATTCTCTGTTTGATTCAACTCAATACCACTATTGATTTTGTCAGTTGTGTGTAATTCAAAAAATATTCAAGCCTATAAGAAAGTCATTTTGTGTTAAGAAAAAGTTATAGTTTTTGGATGGTGCTGTGAAAGGAGGTTTTTAAAATATGTAGTAAGTACATAAGTAGGAGAGATCAATGAATAAAGTAAGAGTTTTTGTATTGTTAATAATTTTACCGATGGTTTTGATGGCACAAAATCACAGCCCTATGGAGGAAAAAAAACCACTTATCTCAATTAACAAGGCGGGTGTGGCTATCAATGGTTTTGATACTGTGGCCTATTTTGATCAAAATAAAGCAGTAAAAGGTCGTAAAGAATATGCTTGTGATTATCAACAAGCAACCTGGTATTTTTCTTCAGAAGAAAATAAAAACAAGTTTCTACAAAACCCTGAAAAATTTGCGCCTCAATATGGCGGATATTGCACTCACGCCTTAGCTGACAATGAATTAATCAAGTCAAATCCCAAGGCTTTTGTCATAAAAAACGACAAGCTCTTTTTATACAGCAAAAAGAAATATGTTAAAAAAGCAAAATTTACTTTTGAAAAAAATAAGCCAATTCGCAATAAAAACTGGTTAAGCTTTAACAAAACATTTTGATTGAGCGAACAAATAATGAGAGGAGTTCACGCTATATAAGTTAAGCGGAGTTTGTATCATTGCTCAGCCGCTTTTTTTAGAAGCACAGCCCCAGATTGTTTTTTGCCTAATTCGTCATCTGGGTTGTACAAAGGGCAAGCTTTTAATGACAGGCAGCCACAACCAATACAACTGCTCATGTTATCACGCAATGCCGTTAGTTGACTTATTTGTAATTCTAATTGGACTTTCCACTGTTTCGAGAGTCTTTGCCAATCACTTTTGGTGGGGGCTTTGTCATTGGGGAGGAAGCTTAAAGCCTGTTTGATATCCTTTAAACTGATGCCCACTTTTTGAGCGGCTTTGATCACACCAATTCTTCGCAGTACATCTCTTTTATAGCGCCTTTGGTTACCCGCATTTCTGATTGAGTGTATCAGCTTTTTTTCTTCATAAAAATGTAAAGTAGAAATTTTTACACCACTGCGTTTAGCCACATCTCCAACCGATAGTTTAGCCATAGGCGCTTTCTCGTTCTCTATTTTTTTATTCATTTATGCTTGACCTCAAGTTAACTTGAGGTTGTATTATGGGCACATTTTAGAAACAAGTAAATAGTTAAGGAGGTCAAAATGGTCCGTTTAGAGCATGTGAATTTAGTCGGTAAAAATACGGAACTAAGCTTGGTTTTTTATCAAGCAGCATTTCCACATTGGAAAGTGAGAGCGCAAGGTGAAAGTGAATGGTATGGAAAGCCGCGAAAATGGGTGCACTTTGGTGATGATTACCAATATATTGCTATCAGCGACTTTGGTGAAGGTGAGAATCGAGATTTAACTGGTCACAGTGTAGGGTTTGCTCATCTGGCGTTTGCAGTGACTGATTTAGGTGCGTTGGTAAAACGCTTAAATGAAGCAGGTTATGCCATTTATAAAGAAGGTTCTGAAGCAAGTTACAGAAAGAATGTTTACTTTCTTGATGAAGATGGGTTCGAAATTGAGTTTACTGAATACTTGTCTGATTTACCCCATGAACGAAACGCATAAAGAGGTATGCCATGAATCTGAATCAAATCACCATCAAATCAAAGGATGTCAATTGTGCTGTTGAGTTTTATAAAAAACTTGGGCTACAGCTTATTGTGGACTCACGTCCTCGTTATGTTCGCTTTGAATCACCCGAAGGTGAAAGTACATTTTCCATCAGTCATGATGATCAAGTCAAAGATGTGTCTACCACCATTTACTTTGAAGTTGATAATATAGATAGGGTTTACAATAAGATAAAAGGCCAAAGTGTCAATTTTACCTCGCCCCCTGAGGATAAAAAATGGCTGTGGCGTGAAGCGAGTTTAAAAGATCCGGATGGCCACCCTCTGATCATTTTTTCAGCTGGAAACAATCGCAAGTGTCCACCTTGGAGGTTGGTGAAAAAGCGTTGGTTTGAATATTTTGCTGACAGTCCAGTTAATCTAATGAAGTAGATATTTCATCTACTTGAATACATCAAACTACAGGCTTAAAAGGTTTGAAAAATGCACAATTATGATAAAATAGTCGTATGAAAAATTAGGTCAACGATATCTGTTTATTTATGCGCCAACTCACTGAAAAAAACTAACCAAAAACTGAGGAAATCATGTCAAAATCTAAAATCCTTATTGCAACTTATTTCTTGTTATCAGTTCTGGGGTTGGTGGCAACATGGTATTATAATTTTCAATATTTCGCCGCCAGTGACAGTATTAATTTTGTGCCTTATCTCAAAACGCTGTTAGTCAACCCAGCTACAACAGCTGTAACAATTGATATTTATTTTGCGGCTTTGGTGTTCTCTGTATGGGCTGTGCAAGAATCAAAACGTGTCGGTATGAGGTGGCCAGTTATATATATTGTACTTTGTTTTGGTGTAGGTATTGCTTTTGCTTTTCCTTTATTTTTAGCTATTCGTGAAAAAATAATTTCACAAACTGATTCAACAAATACAGTCTAATGTAAGGTGAAAAACATTTTGCTAATTATTTAAGAAACTTAATGAGAATATTAACCAATATATGTTCGAATGATTTGCCGGAAAGCAAAGCCTTTTATGTGGAATTGTTAGGCTTAAAGGTAAAGTATGATAGTGACTGGTATATACAGCTTTGCTCACCTGAGGATTCAGAAATTGAATATGGGATTATCCAGCGAAACCATGAGTTAGTTCCTGCAGATTACCAAAGTCTTCCAACAGGTATGTATGTTACTTTTGTGGTGAGTGATGTAGATGTAATTTATAAGAAAGCCTTAAATATGGGGATATCTATTTTGCAACAACCTCGGAATGAGTTTTATGGTCAGCGACGTTTTTTAATCAAAGATCCGAATGGCTGCCTCGTGGATATATGCTCTCCTTGGGAATCTGAATAATTAAATTTTTTACAGCAATACTATCGGAATATAAAGAACATGTCTTTTGAAAGAATAATGGGTTTGAATGTCACGAATGATGAAGACTATCAAAGGTATCGTGAAGGAATGATACCAATACTTGAGTCATTTGGTGGAAGTTTTGGTTATGACTTCACAATCGCAAAGGTTTTAAAATCAAAAACTGATCAGACTATTAACCGCGTCTTTACCATTGATTTTCCCAGTCAGGAGGTAATGGACCGTTTTTTTTCAGACCCCAACTACCTTAAAGTGAAAGATAAATATTTCAGCACCTCAGTCAGCTCGGTAACACTCATATCCATGCATGAAAAAAGCACATAAATGTGGATGCCTAATATTCAGATATAATCAATTCCAAATAGCTTGGACATGATAGTATTG
>CALLLZ010000153.1 GCA_938008005.1 uncultured Marinicella sp.
GAAGTGCTAGAGCATAAGCTCGCATTTTTCAATATATGGGCTATACCCATTTCGCCATTCTCAGTTTCGATGGTTAACTCATCGATGTCATCAGGTATGGCGCCTTTTTGGAACTGAGCTTTAAAAGCATTCAATGCGGTAGTAGCTTCGTCGGCACTGTGAAAACGTTCGATCAACTCTAAAGCTAAATCAAATTTTACGTCGCGGGGATTTTTTCCATCAGCCACATCATTTTTGTATTGTTCAATTTCACTGTTGGATTTAAAGCTTAATAGGTCAAAATAACGCCACATTAAGTCATCAGAGATTGACATGACTTTACCAAACATATCAGTAGGTGCATCATCAATACCGATATAGTTATCCAATGACTTGGACATTTTGTTAATACCATCCAAACCCTCTAGAAGTGGCATGGTGATAACTATTTGTGGGTCTTGACCAACTTGTGATTGTAAATGACGACCAACCAATAGGTTAAATTTTTGGTCCGTTCCACCTAATTCAACATCACATTTTAAAGCCACTGAGTCATAACCTTGTACCAAAGGATACATGAATTCATGGATGGCAATAGATTGGCCGGATTTATAACGTTTGTTGAAATCATCACGTTCTAACATTCGGGCCACGTTGTATTTTGCAGATAACTGGATCATGTCAGCGGCAGTCATGTCTTTGAACCAGTTTGAGTTGAACTCAATGATGGTTTTTTCTTTGTCCAAGATTTTGTAAATTTGTTCTTGGTAGGTTTTGGCATTTTCCAGTACTTCTTCGCGGGTTAAAGCCTTTCTTGTGATGCTTTTGCCCGTTGGGTCGCCAATCATGCCAGTGAAATCCCCAATCAAAAATATCACGTCATGACCCAGGTCTTGAAACTGCTTCATTTTGTTGATTAAGACCGTATGACCGACATGAATATCGGGTGCTGTTGGGTCAAATCCAGCTTTAATTCTAAGCTTTTTTCCTGCTTTTAATTTGGTTTCAAGCTCTTCAAGCTTAATAACTTCATCTGTGCCACGACAGATTAAATCCAATGCATCTTGTACGGACATGTTGTGTATTTCGTTAAAAAGAGGTTAATTCTACAGAAATAAGCGAAAATATAGAACCTTCAATGAACCAATGATGGAAAAAATCATCTATAATTTCACTCATTCATCGAAAGACATTGGAAATTGCCTATCAAAGCACAAGCCGTTCGTAAAAAAACCGATACAAAAACCCTGTCGGTGAATTTCAGCCAAATTAAATCTATGATCAGCTCTTTAACCTTTGCAAAGAAAGTTTTGGTTGGTTTAGCTATTTTATTTGTATTTTATGCAATCAGTGATATTGTTTCTGTTGATGCTGATGCACATTCTCAAGCTCCTGAGGTACTGGTTAACCAAAGTCAATTGATCAGTATTCCAGACATTCCATTGATGAGTTTTGCAGAAAGTGGTTTGGTGGGAAGTGAGCAGCTTGTCGAAAAAACTGTGGTAGTAAAAAAAGGACAGACCTTATCTGGTATTTTTACAGATCTTGGTTTATCACAAGGTTTGTTGTTGAAGATAGCCCATTTTAATGAAGACAGCAAGAAGCTGATTAAAGTAATGCCCGGGAATGCTTTGCACTTCACTTTAACCCCTGATGGAGATTTAACTCAGTTACGTTACCAAGCTTCGGTTTTCGAGGAGTTGATTATTCACAATGACATGGAACAATTATCTACCGAGTTAATCACCCATGATCAACAGATCAGGTTGGTCAGTGTCCAAGGCAGTATCAGTAACTCTCTTTTTGGTGCAGGCAAAGCAGCAGGGCTTTCTGACAATATGGTGATGAAGCTGGCAAATATATTCAGTTGGGATATTGATTTTGTTCTTGAAATCAGGTCTGGTGATTCTTTTAATTTGATCTATGAAAAAATTTATAAAGATGGTGAGTATTTAACCGAAGGGAAAATATTGGCAGCCAGCTTTACCAATCAGGGAACTAAATACGAAGCTGTTTTTTATGAACATGAGGATGGTGATGGTAGTTATTATGCTGCTGATGGCCGGGCCATGAAAAAAGCCTTTTTAAGGGCTCCATTAAACTTTTCATATATCAGCTCTAGTTTCAACCCCAAACGATTGCATCCAGTTACCAGGCGAGTTAAAGCACATCGGGGTATTGATTATGCGGCACCAACTGGAACCCCAGTCTTTGCAGCAGGGGGAGGGCGTGTGACTGAAGCTGCTTACAATAAATATAACGGTAATTATGTTTTTGTTAAGCACCCTAATGGTATCACCACTAAATATCTGCACTTTTCAAAGCGAGCTGTGAAGAAAGGTCAACGTGTGAAACAAGGGCAAACGATAGGTTATGTAGGCGCAACTGGTATGGTTACTGGTGCTCATCTACACTATGAGTTTATCTATAATGGCGTGCACCGCAACCCCAGAACTGTCTCTTTACCTAAGTCTAAACCTTTGCCCAGTGATGTGATGCCTGAATTTATCACTTATTCCAGCCCTTTATTAACCAGATTAAGTGACCTTGAAACTGATTTAATCGCCCAAAACTGATGCTTTTTATCGGCGTGATGTCTGGCACCTCTTGTGATGGTGCAGATGTGGTGATTGTTGAATTTTCAGAGGA
The DNA here is from genome assembly GCA_938008005.1 of uncultured Marinicella sp. Taxonomy (GTDB): domain Bacteria; phylum Pseudomonadota; class Gammaproteobacteria; order Xanthomonadales; family Marinicellaceae; genus Marinicella. The sequence continues at coordinate 2,629 of CALLLZ010000153.1, forward strand.
TGATGCGCGGACACTTAAAGTTGTGGCTGCTCAAACAACCCCTTATCATGATTCAATCAAACAACCACTATTAAAATTAATTGCAAACCAACCAGTACCTATTTCTACTGTCAGTCAGTTAGATGCTCAATTAGGGGTGTTTTATGCAGATGTAATTAATGAGCTATTAAAATCCCACTCCATTGATAAAACACAAATAAGAGCTATTGGGTTACATGGCCAAACGGTTTGTCATCAACCTTCGGGTTTTCAAGCAGAACTCGTTGCCAATACGATTCAGTTGGGTTCGGCAACCATCACTGCACAACGAACTGATATAACGACCATTGCTAATTTTAGGCAAATGGATCTGGCTTATGGTGGGCAAGGTGCACCTTTGGCTCCAGCGTTACATCAACAGTTATTTTCTCAGGTTGATAAAACAGTGGCTGTGTTGAACCTTGGAGGGATAGCTAATGTAACCATTCTGAATGGAAATGATGTTATTGGATTCGATACAGGGCCGGCCAGCTGTTTGATGGACGAATACATTCAAATTCACCGTAATCTATCATTTGATGAATCAGGGCATTGGGCTCGACAAGGTGTCGTTAATGAAGCCCTTTTGGCTGATTTGTTGGCTGACAATTATTTTAAACTGGCATACCCTAAAAGTACTGGGCGTGAGTTGTTTAATCAATTTTGGCTTGATAAGCATCTTTGTAACTATGAGCTTCCTGTCGTTGATGTGCAACGAACGTTATTACAGTTGACTGTGGAAAGTGTGGCTTTGGGACTCAATCAAACTGAATTAACTATAGATGAAATGGTGGTTTGTGGCGGTGGTGTTCACAATACATTTTTGCTTCATGAATTACAAAAATATTTTAATTTTAAGGTGAATTCATCAACTGTTTTAGGCGTGGATCCGGATTTTGTAGAAGCCATTTTGATGGCATGGATGGGTAAGCTAAATATAACCAATCAAAGCTTGGATTTGGCATCAGTAACTGGATGTGAAGAAGCACATGTTTACGGTATACAATACAAAGTGAACAAATCATATGGAGAATAGATGTTCAATGTTTCAGATATAACAATGGAATATGTATCCCCTCATTTGAAAATCTATGGTTCATTTATCAGAATTGATGACGAAGATAGTTGGTATGGAGTTTAATTGGAAAACACTTCTGTTGATAGGATTTGGGGCATCAGGGCTCAGTTAAAGTTCTATAATCAATTGGGAGAATTTATCGGTTTTGAAGAAGATGATCATGAAACTTATATTGAGTCTTCAAGAAAAATTGCTTTATCGATATATACCAAACCGACTGAAGAATATGATCACGTTAGATTGACGATTGATGCAACTGCAGAAAAGAAGGAAGACAAGGAGGGTATTAAAGATTACTTGATTGCTTTAGGTTTTCTTGTGTTAATGGTTGGAGGTGTAACCGCTTACCAAGTATTTAATCAGTAAATATATGTAATTATATTTATCAATTCATGGGTCAGTCAAACTCTATAATAATAGAAGTGATGTTATCAGAACCGCCATTATTCAAAGCTTGAATTAATAGTTGGTCACCAATTTCTTTGGGAGACAATGGTTTATTCATGATTTCCGCAATCTTTTTATCATCCACTTCTTCGGTTAAACCATCTGAACACAGTAAAAATTTATCACCAGCTTTAATCTTGCCATTTGACAATGAAACTTTGATTTCACTGTTATCTGTAACACCTAAAGCTTGTGTTACCACATTTCGATGTGGATGTGAGCGGGCTTGCGAGGCAGTGATTAACTCTTGGTCAACCAACTCTTGTACATATGAATGGTCAGAGCTTATGGGTATCAGTTCATTATTGGAAAACTTATAAATGCGAGAATCACCAACCCAAGCACAGTCATAACTATTTTTTTTGATTTGCATCAATGCGATGGTTGTGCCCATGGGTAAATCACCAGGTTTTTCCATGGAGTTATTGATGATTTCTTGATTGGCATTCAGAATGGCTTGTTTGATAGGTGTTTTATTTTTTATCGATGAAAGGATGTGGTCGCGAGCCAAAGCACTGGCTATTTCTCCATGATCATGACCGCCCATACCATCAGCAACCAGAAATAAACCATGCTCTAAATCAATGCCATAGGTATCTTCATTGTGATCTCTTTTTATCCCTGAGTGAGAAGTATGTCCTAAATTTATGTTCATTGATAGTGTTTGTATTTTTTTCTATTATAACATTGGGTCCCGGTTAATGAATTGTAGCATTTTGTAAACAATGTACAGAAAATTATTTATGTGAAATTAATCACAGAATTACTGGTTGATTGTTTGCAGGTTTCATTTCTTTATTGATTTTCCAATTCATCAGTTGTTTATATGTCATGATATTGTTGACATATATGACTGCCGTATAACCATCGGCATTGCCATGCTTGAGTTCATTTTCAATGTTTGGATTGTTTAACTTTGCCAAGAAAGGCTCAATTTCAAACCAGTTATCAGGGTCTTTGCCAGCTTTTTGTGTCAAAATCCTGGCGTCTTCTAAGTGACCATAACCTACATTGTATGCTGCTAAGGCCATCAGTGTTCGATGTGGTTCTTCAATGCGGCTTGGAATTTTTCTTTGCATATAACGAAGATACCTGATTCCACCTTCAAGACTTTGTCGTGGATCGGTGCGGTCATCCACATTCATATCTTTTGCAGCAGAAGCGGTTAACATCATGAGTCCTTTAACGCCAGTGAATGACTCTGCATCAACCTCCCAGTGTGATTCTTGATAACTGATGGCAGCTAACAAAGCAGTATCAAAATCGTTTTCTTCGGCCACTTGAAACACCAAGTCTTTAATTGTTGGCCAAGTGTTTTGTAATTTATCAAAAAATGTCACGGTATTGGCTTTGTCAATATCTGGTAAGTGAACCACAATCTGTTCTTTCAACTGTTGTAATAGTTGAGTTGATTTGGCTTCGATTATGAATTCATCGAGTTGTTTTTTGAGGTCAGTGGAGCGATTCTTACGCAACATAAAAGCCGTGTCCGTGGCTTTAGATAACTGAATAACTTGGTAAATGCCGGGAATAAAGTATTGGTAAATATTGATTATTTCAGAATCTCCAAACGTATAATCAATTTCTTTGCGGTTAATTTTTCGGATAATTTCGAATAAGGAAGTATCTGCTGAGGTGTTCAATCTGGTGGGTTTGAATTCAGGTAAATCGATCAGCAGTTCTTCATAACTGCTGTTCTCAATGATAACTCCATTGGTGTCTTGAAAGTCCTTAATGTTGGTTTTGTTGCGATGATTAAAATGAGTAACTAGATCAATATTAGTTTGGCTGATGGCTGCAGTGAAATTGAATTTTTCTGATCTGGCTTTGGTAATGGTTAAATGGCCACCAGCAATGTCAATTTTGCCGTTTTGTAA
>CALLLZ010000154.1 GCA_938008005.1 uncultured Marinicella sp.
GGCCTTTTATTCTGGCCTGCGTAACTACTTGAGAAATCAAAGCCTGATGCCCCAAGTGCACGCCATCAAAATTACCAATAGTGATACAGCTGCCTGCATTGAATTGATTTGATGTTTGATATTGTGGGTACCTGATCAACCGCATGGGATAAAATACATGAATATATTAATTATTTTAGATGATTCGACTTGATTTCATTGTAGCCTTTGAAAAGCCACATAGAAAGAAAATACACAACGGCAGAAGCACCAATGATCACAAATAAATTCATAAACCGTTGATACCCTCTTATTTCATGCCACTCGGGCATAAAACTCAATAGCCAAAAAATAGTTGCTGCCATCAACAATAGCGCCGCCATGATTTTAAATAAGTAGGCCCAAGATAACAAAGGTTGTTGAATAACATCATCGTTGCGAAGCTTTTTATACAACCAAAAACATTGCAACCAAGCAGAGCCAACACCTGCCATAGCCAGACCAACATGCAGTGAAATCACATCTAAATAATATAAAACACCAACAAAAACAAAGTTTAACACCACATTGGTCAACATAGCCTTTAAGGCAATTTTAACTGGCGACTTGGTGTCTTTTCTGGAGTAGAAAGCTGGTAGCAATACCTTGTTCGCCACAAATGCAGGCAATCCCAACATAAAAACCATCAAACTGTAAGAAACATAAAGTGCGTTTTGAGTTGTGAATTCACCATATGTAAATAGAGTAATTACTACAGGCTTTGCCAATAAAAACAAACCTAGAGCGCATGGCAATGCAATAAACATCGCCAATGACATGGCCCATTTCATGGTGTCTTGGTAGTCAACATGGTCAAGATCAGCGAAAGCCAATGAAAGCTTAGGCAGAATTACCGTTGAAATAGCAATGCCGAACAAACCCAGCGGAAACTCAAGCAATCGATCAGAGAGGTACAGAAAAACGACACTGCCTTCCATCGGTAGCATGGTAGCTATTGAAGTATCTACCAGCATATTAATTTGCGCAACAGATGAGCCCAACAAAGTTGGCAACATCAAAGTCATCACTTTTTTGACTTCAGGGTCATGAAACTTAATAACCGGTTTAGGTAAAAAACCTAAACGCATTAATGCTGGAATTTGCACTACTAGCTGTAAAACACCTGCAATCAAAACGCCATAAGCCAAAGCTTTGATTGGCATATCGAATGACTCACGTAAAAATAAAAGTGCCCAAATCAAGCTCAGGTTTAATAAAATTGGTGTAGCTGCAGATAAAGCAAAGCGGCCAAAACTATTTAATATGCCGGCACTAAATGCCACCAATGAAATACACACGATATATGGCAAAGTGATGCGTAGCATATCGACTGTTGTACTGAAAACCTCTGGCTGATCAATAAAACCGGCCCCAAAAATAGAAACCAGCCCAGGTGTAAAGATTTCCAATACCGCCAATACCACCAACAAAACTGCCAGTAAACAACCAAAAACATGATTAATGAATTGCTTTAACACATCTTGATTTTTTTGTGCTTTCACTTCATTTAACACTGGAATAAAAGCCAGAGAAAATGAGCCCTCGGCAAACAAACGTCTTAAAAGATTGGGGATTCTGAAAGCCACTAAAAAAGCACCCAACATGACAGAAGCCCCAAAAAAGCGGGTCATTAAGATATCTCTGACGAAGCCAGAAACTCTGGATAACAGAGTGAAAAAGCTCACCACAGCAGTTGATTTCACTAAATTCATCTAATTAATAACCTAACCATGTTGACTATTCATATCTTTAGTGGGAAAATCCGCGACTTTTAAAATTCTTGTAATTAAGGAGAAATAGGTTTGGCAAATTCAGCATCTGCAAGAAAACGCGTAAGACAGGCTGTTAAAAATAGGCAGCTTAACATGAGCATGCGTTCAAAAGCACGTACATCAATGAAAAAAGTGATAACCGCCATAGAAAATGGTGACAAAAAAGCAGCACAAGAACTATTCAACAAAATGGTACCTGTGGTAGATGGAGTAGCCAGAAAAGGCCTTTATCACAAAAATAAAATTGCCCGTCACAAAAGTCGACTGAATGCAAAAATAAAAGCACTGGCATAATCTTAAGTTTCATACCCGCACAGACTACTGATAGCTCGTGTGCGGGAATGAAACTAAGCATTGAACAACGAATCTTTTTATCAATACCCGGATGCAATTTCTGATCCACTTTTCTCAATTCCATTCAAAATTCACTCAAAAGTGACGAAAAATGTCAAACTTATTGACTAATTTGTGACACTCATCACCCTATTCACCCCAAAACCATGTTAATATTAACAGTGGGCATATACTATAATTAAATGTTTGAAACATTATGAATATCGAAAAAGAACAAATATCGGTTAAATTTTTAAAAATTGGCATGTACGTATGCAAGCTTGACCGATCATGGTTAGACACACCATTTCCATTCCAAGGCTTCTATATCAGAAGCAACACCGAAATAAGCGACTTAAAGGCATTTTGTGAGTTTGTTTATATTGATGTAGAAAAAGGAAAAACGCTGGTCAATGAACCTAATATTTCAAAACCATCACCATTACTCAAAAGAAAAAAAGCAGGCAGCAAGTACAGAGGCCGCATTAAACCTTTCGTGGTGAAACATGATTATTATAAAGAAGCTTTAAAACCTATAAAAAGTGAGTTCAAACCAGCACATAATTTATTGGCTGACTTGAATGGAGCTATCGAAGAAACCAGCTTTAACTTAAGAGTTGGAAAAGGTCTAAACATTAAAACGACCAAACAAATTGCTTCTAAAGTGGTTAATTCCGTAATTCGTAACCCAAACACACTGGTCTGGTTAACTCAATTACAAGAGAAAGGTCAATATGTATACGGCCATTCTTTGCGGTCTGCCATTTTATCGGCTGTATTTGGTCGTCATTTAGGGATCAAAGAAGAAGCACTTGAAATTTTAGTGGCCGGTGTATTGCTGGCGGATATTGGCAAAACTAAAATCAGTCGCAAATTACTTAACAAAACAAGCGAACTTACTGAAGAAGAACGCAAAACATTTGAGTCACATGTTGAACTGGGTGTCGAAATGTTAGCCAAAGACAGGACTTTAGATCACAATATACTTACCATCGCTGAAACTCATCACGAAAGATTTGATGGCAGCGGCTATCCATATGGTTTAGTTGGAGATGAAATCCCAGCATTCGGACAAATCGCCAGTATCGTTGATACTTTTGACGCAATGACCAGTAAAAAACCTTATGGTGCAGTTTATACTTCTTCTCATGCAATGGAGTGGTTATTTAAACAACGAAACAAATTATTCAGTGCTAAGTTAGTTGATGAATTCATTCAAGCCATTGGTTTATACCCAGCAGGCTCGGTAGTTCAATTATCTGATGGCTCAGCTGGATTGGTTTTATCACATAACAAACAAAAAAGACTTAAACCAGAAGTATTGTTGATTAAAGACAGTCAAAACCAAATGCTTGAAAAGCCTAAGTTCTTGGATTTGTCAAAGAAAGCAGTCTTTTCTAATAAAGAACGTCCTTGCATCACTGGTGCATTGAACCCAGATAAAATAGAAATTGATGTTGAAGGTATTATCAATAGCTTCAACAGCAAAAATATTGTACAAAAATTTCTAACAGCTTCATGATCAAATACATTTAGCAAATATAGCAACTAAATTTAGCTGCCTACTTTTCAAACCTTGTTATAATCTCTATTTTTATAACAAGGTTTTTTTTATGCAACAATATTTAGATTTTGCAAAACACATATTAGACCATGGCGTAACAAAATCTGATCGAACCGGCACAGGTACAAAAAGTATATTTGGTCATCAAATGCGTTTTGATTTACAGCAAGGATTCCCTGTACTCACTACCAAAAAACTACATTTAAAGTCCATCATTCATGAGTTGCTTTGGTTTATCGCAGGTGATACCAACATCAAATACCTTAAAGACAATGGCGTTCGAATTTGGGATGACTGGGCAGACAAAGATGGTAACCTTGGACCAGTATACGGCCATCAATGGCGCTCATGGCCAACACCTAATGGTCAAGCAGTTGACCAGATTAAAGACCTCATAGAACAAATCAAAAATAACCCCGACTCCAGACGTCATATTGTCAGCGCCTG
>CALLLZ010000155.1 GCA_938008005.1 uncultured Marinicella sp.
CCAATGATTGTCAATTCACCCAGTGATGAAGAGTTCCAGTTAGACAAAACATGAGCACCATCTCCATTCCCTTGATAGCTGACTGTATTGGTCAATCTTATTTCATCGTTTTCAGCACCATTCAAACCTGCAACCAATAAAGCCAAAGCCAAAGTATCATGATGATTTGCACCATTGCAGTTAGGGCCTTCACCCACATAATGAATCGCTGCCAAAGCGTGCCCACCTACTAAAAAACCGATAAAACCTAATATTAAAATAAAATGCTTCATAAAAAAATTCCTTGTTGAATACCTGTTAATACGCCACACAAGAATTTTTTATGACATCAATCATCCAAAATATTTTTCCTGACTTTTATCTTTTTTTACAAAAAAAAGTTAAAACACTGATAATTAATAGAGAGGAGACAAGGGTTGTCGCTTTTTAGATCAAAAAAACTAAAAAGCCTATTGAACAAATTCTGGTTTAAAATACAAGATTAAACAATTAGAGACCTCTGCATAAGTCTGGATCTTTGAAAAAAAGAATTGAAGAGCCAAAGTTCAAGGCAGGAAACGCGAGTAATAGCTGGCTATTGATTAGTTTTCTAACGCAGAAATTTGGATTTTCAAACTTTTTTACATGATTCATGACTTATGCAGAGGTCTCAATTAACTAATATATCTAACAAAAGAGGCCAAATGCGTTATTTTTCCATTGTCTTACTGTCGCTATTTTTCACACCAGCCTTTGCATTGGATTTGGACAAAACCACTGTAAATGTAGCTTACCTACAGCTTCCAAGCGAACCTATCAAAGACCCTAATAACAGAAATTTCAGCACCACTTTTGACGCAAATTATCAACCCGCAGACACCCACAGAATCATCGAAGAGGTTTTTTATATTGAAGGCTTTCAGCAGTTTACTGATTCTGCAAACATTCATATTGATTTCCAATTTGGCCCTTTTTTAGTAGAAGGCACTGAAGTCATTACCAAACAAAGAGAAAGCAAGGACAAAGATGGCAATGTTAAAATCCACTATTCTTATCAACCAGTTTTGAAATACTCAACTTCGGCCAACATCAGAGTAAATTACAGCAACGGCGAGAGTAAAACATACAAATACGGACGCAGGAATAATACTTACGAGGGTTCCACCACCAAATCCCTACAATCAGCCAACAATGTTTTTAGAGCCAACCTGTCGCAATTACAAAATAGTTTATACAACAAATTTGTTAGAAAATCAGTAAACAACATCAATCAAAAATTAAATGCCTTACATGGCTACCAACCGATAACTAAAAAGGATTCTTTCTTGATATTAGATTCAAAAAAGTACCCAGAATATAATGATTACAAACAAGTTGAAAAGGATCTGAAAATTACTTTTGATCAGATGACACCGTATGAACCTCTTGACGCCATCAGACCAGCCCTTGAGTCCATGTTAGTTTTTTTTAATGGCATTCCTGCCAATTACCCCAAGAAAAAACGAGCTCACAAGAAAATGAGATATGCCAGCTATTACAATGCAGCTCAAATTTATTATTACCTAGATGATCTTGAAAACGCATTGATTTATTACCAAAAAGTAATTGAGAATGACTATCATGAAGGACAAAGCAAAAGAAACATTGTTCAAATAAAAAAATTACAAGATCTATTTGCTGCCAATCAAGTTAATAGCCGTCATTTCGCTATTGATACCGAGATCCATAATACAGAAAATGCTCAAAACTTCATTTATCTCGATGCTGATATAGAAACTAAAGATGGCTATAACACAGAAGGTAAAATTGAATTGTTAGACCAAGCGATTGATCCCATCGAAGCATTACCATTTCAAGATCAAATAAACATCAAGATACTTAACGACAACGATGAAATCGAACTAAAAACAATTGCTGCTGAACATATAAAATCCATTCAACTTTCTGAACACAAACTACAGTCCATTGACTATGTTTCATATGATACGAACATGGCTCAAAAAGTGGCTTCTGGGAAGACAAAGCAAGGAATTATGGTGACTGTTTTAGCCCATCAGTTATACCAAACCCCTAAAGCCTCTCTTTATAGCTATCAGAATGAATTCATTATGAAAAAAGCAGATGAAGAACTTGGTACTTCTACTTCATCTACTGCTTTTTCTTTTGGTTTTAAGAAAAAATTGGGTCAATATTTCGATGACTGTTCCAGCATGCAAGAAAAAATAAAATCTGGCAATTACAAAAACACCCTTGAAGGCTTAACCAACGCTGTTAACGCTTACAATGATTGCAAATAATAAAAGCATATTTTAAAAGGCCAACACAACCTTAAACTCACATGCCTAGAACCTAGAAAACCCCAAGTAATGGGGTCTTCTGATATATATGATTTTATTGTCAATAAAAATCAATATGTAATGATTCGCTGTTAATTTAATTTGTTTATTCAAAACCATTAACAAATATCATGTCAAATATATTTTCAGTCAGTTCAGCTTCAATGGAATAATCTTCAGTCAGATTAGTGCGACTGACTGACCATATACCACTGGTAGAAAATGAATAGGATCGGCGTGAAATTGGTAACAAAGTTTCTATACCAAGTCCAACCCCACTGCTTGACGCATTGGCATTTTCCCACGCCACAAAAAAACCATTTGTAGGTGCCACAATAGGTTGGCTTAAAACAGTATTAACCCATGAAAACGTTGGGTAAGTACCCTCTTCAACAAGCTCTGAAGCGAGCAGGCTCCCTGGCAAACCATTAACGCCATCATTGGCATAGACTGATACCATGTAATCTTCTGACCCTGGTAAATGCGAATCTCTTATATACATAGATACAGAATTAATCAGCCAGCTCCCTGCTGGTGTAGTGAAAAACGTCGCTTGTTTTCTACTGCCACTTCTACTTAGTGAGGGTATACCCGTTGTATGACCCAAAACAACAGGACTCATGTTGGTATTGACCACATTAAGTTCAGTTGATAACACATTATTTGACATGACTAAATCTTCTGCTGAATCTGTGCTAACTTTTAAATGATAACGACCAGAAGCAACATTCAGTGGATTGGACAGATTCAGTGTCATGTTTTCTTGTGATGACAATTGAGCAATTTGCATTGGCTCTGAATGAACTATATTGCTGTTTTCATCCAATACTTCAACCAAAACGTCAATGGGTGAAACATGATCTGCATTGCCTAAATTTGCAATATTTACCTGTAAATCAACATCTTGATTGGCTTCATATAATGTTGCAGTATTGGAATTATTTTGATTCCATATTGGAGAAGGGTCGACAACATCAATCAAAGGAACATCTGGATATATAAATTCAATGGTATAATTATCTTCTGGCATCACATTCTGATGCGTCTGAAGGCCAATATCTCCAGTGATATTTTCCATACCAACTACTAAATTGTAAGGACAGAGATTATTAGCCACAAAATTTTCTTGATCAATATCTTGGTATTGAAAAGTAATGCTTTTATCATCAACTGAAAATATGACTTGAAAAGAGTTCGAACCAATATGACGATTTGAGTTATTTCTAAAATATGGCACATCTAAAAAACTGACAATAAATAAGTTGTTTACCGAATCATGATAATAATAGGCTTTAGCTGGATTATCTGTACCTGCAAAGTTGAGATCAGACATGAAAGGTGCAACAAAATTGTCAGCAGCTCCTCCCGCAGTAGGGATATTTGAAAAACAAGAAGCCAAATTATCAACATCATTAAAGCTCAACCATCCATTAGAGCCAATTTTAATTTCGGTATAGTCAATCCAATAATACCTAAAGGACAAACCCATCGCAATTTGTGTCACTGAATTATCATCACCAAGGCCAACAATCTCAGTGCCAATTGTGCTGATGTCTATCCAGCTATATATGGGCCCTCCTGGGTCATTACTGTCCAACCAAGTATATCCATAAGCATCAGGTCCTCCTGCTGCATATGATTTTACGTTTACTGTTATGCACAGCAGAAAAAAAACAACATTTAAAGGTTTCATATTAATTTACTAATTATTAAAAAACCCATTGTAGTCAGTTAAACAAAATTCAATTTTCTGGTTTGGGATTATTTTTTTTAAATTTCGGATATTTTGTTATCATTTATTAATTTTTAATAAATAGTAGCCCGTCTGAGTGGTAAAACCTGAGTTTGCTAGACACTTTTCTGGCTCTCAAAAAATTCTTTGTTCATAAACCTTAGGTGTCACTCGATCAATCGAATGATAGCCATCGACAGTTCGATCTACTCAGTGACCAACAACAATCACAACATTGAAAAAAATACTTTCATGATTTATATCATGAAGCCCAAATCGCTGGTATTAAAATTGCCCAGGTTAGGGAATATGATATCAAGATGTGTATTATCGGCTCCCATCCACTTCGCTATTGTCGCCATCATTTGATCAATACTGGTGGTTGGGATATATTGGCCTCGAGCAAAACTCCAGTCTTTTTCAGAATTATTATCGGCATTAAGTTCTAGGTTCGGATAACGTCCGTAAACTTTTCCACCATTGACCGCACCGCCCATCACAAATTGCATACCACCCCAAGCATGATCTGTGCCTGTACCATTAGGTGACAATGTACGGGCAAAATCACTGCTGGTAAACAAAGTGACCTCATCCTCGGCGCCGATCTCTTTCATCGCTTCAGAAAAATAACCAATAGCCTGACTGAGGGAGGCCATTTTTAAGAAAAAATTATTGCCTTGCATTTGATTAAAATGGGTGTCAAAATTTGGCAAAGTTATTGTATAAACTTGACGTTTTGCATTAATTCCAGTTGCTGGGTTTCTACTGACTTTTATCATCCTTGCTATTGTTTGTATTTGCCTTAGCAGCGTATTGGTATAATCGACACCTTCAACTGTAACTTCAGCATTGGGATATTGGTTGTTAATTGGATCAAATGCTCCTGTAGTTTGATAAGGTACATTGATCCGACCCCAGCCATCTCCAGGGGCAGTAGAACCTGCTCCTTGACTCAACAGACTATTGATATCATTGGCATAATCTTTGGCTTGGTTAAATGATTTCTTGTATTCCTGAGAAAAAACATTGAAAGAATCTTCATTAAAAAGATCATTTAATGCCAAATTCCTTGGTGTGGTACCACTGTAATTGCTGAGTTGATTCGCACCAGTCGAACCCAGCGTATAAGACGGTACAGGAAAACTCGTTCCTGGAATCAAACTGTCATTAAATAGCGAATTATAAACCATGGAAAAACAAGCTGGAAAAATCGAATTATCAACACCATTATCCAATATTTCACCAATCAAACTCGCTCCCCAGCCCAGTGCCCTATCAGATGAACCTCCAGTTCTCCACATAAACTGTTGATCAACATGTGAAAACCTGGCTTTGGGTATTGGTTTTAATTCGTTTTCAAGCTCATGTTTGTTAATGGGCTCAATCAATGACCCAACATTCGCTAAAAAAGCCAACTCACCATTGTTATATAGACTTTGTATTCCTGGGGTGGGAATGGGGCCGTTGTTGTGTGGCCGGTCTTTAAATTCTGGGTTAAGGCCGTAATTACCAGCATTCATCCCGGTGGCGCTGACAGGCAAAGTGTCAGCAAAATCATAACCAACCCCTATTCCGTTGGTATAAGCGCCGCCTCTTGAATTAAAATAGGTATCAAATCGTGATCCAGGGCTTGTTGAATCCCTTGGCATCAACATGCTGTATGAATCACACCCCCCATTCAATTCAAGACGGACAATGGCCTTGTAATCAGTGAATTGTCGGCTTTGGGCTGCCATCGCATGCCCTAAAAAGTTCAGCTGGGGCATCACACTTGCAGCAGAACCTGCTGCAAATGAATAACCCAACTTTTTTAAGAAATCTCTTCTGTGCTGTTTATTGATTTTTTTCATGGCTTTTTCCTATTTCTGTGCTGCATATTCTGGCGAAGCCAAAATCAAATTAATTAAAGTGAGCGCAATTTGACGTTTATCATAACCGGAGGTTGGACCTTCTATTCTGTTCTTAAATATCCCCTTCATTCCTGTTGGTGGGTTGAAAGTTCCGCTCATTTCTCCATAAAGCAGTCGAATGTTCAACTCTTCAACCATAGCTTCAAAATCATCAGGCAACCCGTATAGAACATCTTCAGGGATATATCCAGCTCTTTCAGGAGGGTGAAAACCAAACGGAAGAGTTGGACCAAGGCCATCACAGGTACTGTATCTGTATGGTGGATTATTACTCAAAAATCCATAACCAGTGCACGCAAGTCTGTAGAAAGTGTTTTGTCCAGAAATAACTGTGTTGTCAGTTAATATTTGAAACTCTGGTGAATTTAAATTTTCATTGGATAAGGTTCCAGACTTTTTATAATCTGGTGTGAAAAAATTAAAAACCGAATCTGCACTTAAAGCGCGTTGACCAAAAGCAGTTGTGGTGTTTAGAGTTTTATAAGGTCCCCACGCAATTTGTTCAGGGTCAGAAGTTACCGTTTCCATCGCTCGATAAAATTGCATAACCTTTAACATTGGTTCTTTCAGCTTACCAAAATATGAGTCGAGCTTAAAACGCTTTCCTCGGGCATCATGGTGCAAAAGAATCGCTTTAATAACAGCACCTAAATCGCCCCTGACACCTGACCCATTATCAATAAAGACCCCTGCAATTTTCTTAATGTATGCTGGTGAAGGGTTCGATGTAACAAACCTTTGGATTAATTGTCTGGCAATCACAGGTGGGGTATTGGGATGATGAAATAGAGCATCCAATACTTGACTCAATTCACCATCACAATAATCAACACAGGCTTGCATTTTTTGTAACTGGGTATCAGTAGGAGAGGGCAAGTTATACAAAGAATTACATTCATCCCCATACATTGGTAATGGTCCACTGCCTTCATTGGGTATAAAACCAATCACACGCTTGTCGCGATAGGGCTCTTCAGCATAAGGTGCTGAGCTTGGTCGCACTTGATTAGGGTTACCGTTATCGTCTCGACCAATGTCATGAAACCGAGGAAAACACATCATTGGCCGATAAATATCAGGATGATATAGGCCGTTGTAGTTTGCGTTTGGAAGTGGAACTGGACCGCCAAAGAACGCAAATGAAAAGTTACAATGAACACCTTCACACTCAGTTTCAGGTCCAGCCTTACAATCACGTCCAGGCATGTTTACTGAAACTGTACCATTGGTAATTACCTCTGGACCATTGCACTGGAGTCCAAATCCAGTCATGACACGTGATAAGTTAGTTATGATGTTTTGATCATACGTTTCTATTGGCTGTATTCCACTTTGAGCAGGATCTCCATCTATAAAACTAAGATCTTGTTCAACTTCAAACAAACCAATAGAGAATAATTGCATCACCTCGCGAGCAAAGTTTTCATCTGGAGTAACGTAGGTATCTGTTGTCGGTGCGACCAATTCTTTTTTGCGATTCCTAAGATGGCTAAGGTAATACCCCATGGCAGGGCTTCTGGTAACTTGTTCCAACAGATCTCGATAATTGCCAAATGCACCTCTGACTAACAAGTCATAATATTCTGCGACCAGAGTCTGTCTTATTTCAAGGAATTTATTTTGATCAGAAACAACAAATATTTCTGATAATGCAAAAGCCATTCTTTGCCTTAATTGATCTTCTGCAGTAATGGCAATCTTGTTCCACAAGCCTGCACGTTGTTCTCCTGAAATTTTTCCATTAATCCCACGGTTCAGTGAAATACTTTCTAAAGCCGGTCGATGCAAAGTGGGCGTCAGTGAAAACTGTTGGTCGATCCATTCGGCATAGGTTTGATTTCCAAAGTTACCGACGGTGGCTGGTGTTGGACCAAATGAGGCTTGAGTTAGAAAGCGGGCAATGTCGGCATCTGATTGTGGCTTTTCGAATGACTCAAAATCATTTTCAAAAACATAATCACTCGAATGAACTGCGGTGATAAACGCCAAAAATAAAAAGCAAGAAAAACGTTGTCTCATCAGAAATGCCAATAGGAAATTAAAGGCGTATAATATACTTGGCCAGTGATTGTTTTTTTTGTGACCGTGCTCACATTTAAATAACTAAATCCTATTAATTTGAAACAAAGAACCAACACTTCAACTCATACCAACTCGGACAGTACTGTTAACCGATTGTGCATTAATAAACCCTTAACCCGTGGTGCATTTAGAAACTTTATTACATCAATATTGCCACTTTCGCTCGTCATTCCAGCCGAGCTTGAGGCGATACAATGAATCTAGGTGCGTAATCCGCCAGTTCTGTACAATAAATTCAAAACAGACAAGTCCAAAACCTTAATTCTGTAATTACTGCCACTAAATGACAGTTGTTAGGAGTTGATTAATTTAAAGTGACTCCAAATGCACCACGGGTACCCTCAATACAAAATCAATTGGCTCGTCATAAAATTTGAATACTTCTGTCTGCAAATAATACTCGCTACAATTTAACCAAGGATCTCTCATCTTTATTAATAATATGTTTAGTAATTAATTGTCCCAAAAGTCATATACAAATTTTTACACTTTGGTCATGGTATTAAATAAACAGTTCAAACGCAATTAAAAATTACATGCTCAGAAACTAGAAAACCCCAATTGATGGGGTCTTCTAATACATTCTTTACGTTTTACTCTAAGGTGTCAGTTAAAAAGGTATTTCATCATCAAAGTCATCAAAGTTAGGTGCAGGATTGTTATTGTTACTTTGTTGATTGTTGTTTTGTTGCTGATTGTTATTGGCTCTTGGCGCAGAGGGCATAGATTGTCCGCCACCGCCAAAACCGCCTTGACCAGAGTCGCCACCACGGCCACCCAGCATTTGCATTTCATTGGCGAGAATCTCGGTGGTATAACGGTCTTGACCATTCTGATCTTGCCACTTATTGGTTCGTAATTTGCCTTCTATATAAACCTGACTGCCTTTTTTCAAATACTCCCCAGCAATTTCAGCCAAGCGACTGAAAAACACCACTCGATGCCATTCGGTTTTTTCTTGTTTATTGCCTTCTTTGTCTTTCCAGTTTTCAGTGGTTGCTACTGAAATGGTAGTTACCGCCGCACCAGCGGGTGTATACCTGACTTCTGGGTCATTGCCCATGTTACCGACCAAGATGACCTTGTTAATACCTCGTGCCATGATCTGAATCCTAAAATTTAAAAGTTGATTATAGGGTGCACCCTAAATTGATTCAATTGAGATGATGATTTTTATATGAGATAAATGACTTTTTCACTGGTTGTAATGTTGAATGTTTGTGAGAAAAAATTGACGAGCCATTCAGAATAAAGCCACAGCATCATTATCCTTGAATTTGCATAATATTTTTATTTGGAGAAAATCGATGCAAGTAACGCAACGAACGAAAGGATTCACGCTAATAGAGTTAATTATAGTTTTGAGTATGATTGCTATCTTAACCGCATATGGCATACCTAATTACCGCACTTTTAAACAAAATCAAATCATGACCCAGGAAATCAACCGTTTGTCATCAACGATAAATTTTGCCCGAAGCCAGAGTATTATCATTGGTAAACATGTCATATTATGTGCTTCTGAATCATTCACTACCTGCGACGCCAATTCTCAATGGCATAAAGGATGGATGGTTTTTACTGACAGTAACCACAACCGAACATTTGATGGCAATGATCGCATGCTTTTGAATGAAAACAATATGAGCGAGGGCCTACAAGCTATCGCATCCATTCATCGACCTAAAATTCGCTTTGACTCAACTGGCTTCGCATCCGGCACCAACCTAACCATCCGTTTTTGTGACGACCGTGGTGCTGGAAGTGGTAAAGCCATTATTATCAGCAATGTAGGTAGGCCAAGAATTGCCCAAAAAATATACAGTTGTGGATAGCCCATAATAAAGGCTATTGGTGATTAATTGGTAGTAAAACTTTCACCACAGCCACATGAA
>CALLLZ010000156.1 GCA_938008005.1 uncultured Marinicella sp.
ATCAGCAGTACTTAATTATCCGGGGCAAATATTACCCTTGTGGGGGCATGATCATTTTATCAGGGGGCAACAAGTAAGCCAACTGTTGTACCAACTGTGTCACCATATCAGTCACTACAATCAATCAGGAGAATCATCATGAGAGTCACCATGCAAACCTTAGGCATCAGCTGCTTTTTTATATTGAGTTGCTTCAATACCGCGCAGGCTCAGATAACAGACAGCCATGTTGATGACCGACAACAACTACTTACCATTAAAGACATCATTCAAAAAGCCATTAATCAACAAGATTTGGAGACAATAAAGAAGCATCTACACGATGATGTTCTGGTGGTATTCCATGACAGTGAAGTTGCTCAAGGTAAAGCAGCTTTGCAAGTTTACTATGATGATAAAATGAGTGGTAGCTCTGCGGTACTTTCAGGCTTTTCAACTCAAGCATTTGTCGATGCACCTGCACAATTTTACGAAAATACCGCTCTGGCTTATGGTCACACCATTGATCAATTTGAGTTTGCTACTGGACATGTATTTGAACTGAAGTCACGTTGGAGCGCCAGTATTGAGAAGCAAAACAACAGGTGGTTAGTCACTTCTATCCATTTCTCAGCCAACTTGTTTGATAATCCATTGCTAAACACTGCCAAAGATCAGTTGTTTTTGTTCACTGGGTTGGCCTTTCTGATTGGTTTGATTTTAATGTTTCTGATCAGTCGGTTCTGGTTTAAAAGATGAAAAAACCTGACCCTAATTTGCCAAAACGCTTGAATCTGATTATTCTGATTGGCATTCAAATTTTGGTGTTATCAGCGTTGTATTGGGCATCCAGGCTAAATTGGGGTTGGTCTATACCGATTGGAATTTTGGTGTCTTTTTTGTTGTTGACCAATTATGCCTTAATACATGAAGGCACACATCAGAACTTACACCCGAATAAACATGGTAACTGGCTGTTGGGTACGGTAAGTGGTTTTCTGTTTCCAGTGTCATTTACCTTTATGCAAGTAGCACACCAAGTACACCATAATCACAATCGCACTGATTATGAAATGTTTGATTATTATTACCCGAAGGATAACCTGCCTATTAAATATGCACAGTGGTACAGCATCTTGATTGGTATTTATCCACCAATCATTCCACTGGGTTCTATTTTGATGGGGTTGGTACCGTGGATATTCAAAGCCAGGCCATTTGCACAAGCCCGTTCATCAGCAGTGTTGTTTGCAAATAATCAATACAATGCCCCTCAGATTTGGAAAATACGCCTGGAATTGTTGTTGGGTGGCTTATATTGGTTAGCGATGTGGAAGCTATTGGCACTTAACTGGCTTCCTGTTTTGATCATCTATGCCTGCTTTTGTTTTAATTGGTCAACACGTCAATATGTCACCCATGCCTTCACTCAACGTGATGTAATTGAAGGGGCTTTGAACCTGAAGGTGAGTAAACCCATGAGTTGGGTTTTATTGAACAGTCAATGGGATCATGTTCACCATAAATATCCAGGTGTTAGCTGGATTAATTTGCCTCAATATGCCAGTTGCACCATGAAACCGATCTGCTATTGGCGCCAATATCTGCGTTTATGGAAAGGCCCCCGACCTAACAAAGAGCCGGCACCTAAATCAATTCAAACATCATGATAAAAAATACCACTAAAACCTTGTCAGATGAAGAGTTTATGGCTTGGCCAGGTTGGCAGGTTTTTAAAACAACAGGCACTTTAAGTGTGCTCTTTTTATTTATTTTTTATGCTGTTTACGGTTTGACTGATTACCTGACTCACTCACATGATTACCGCATTCCCATTCATTTCAATTGGGAGCTTAAAATGCCATTGGTTACTTCAATGTCACTGGTATACATTTCTATTTCGCCATTGTTGATGCTGGCACCATTTGTGATTCGCGACATCGTATCTTTTAAACTTATGTTTAAAGTTTTGGTCATTGAATTGTTGATAGCAGCGGTGTTTTTCATGCTGTTACCGGTTGCAAAAGTTTACCCTGATGTTCTTGCTAATGGGCCTTTTGTATGGGTGCTTAATTTGGCTGACTCGTTGAACCTGACTCATAATGAAATTCCCTCATTGCATGTTGCGTTTGCATTTACTGTGGCTTATTTTTATACACGCAAACGGAGACTTTTGGGGAAAATATTGTTGTGGGGTTGGGCTTTTCTGCTGGCTGTATCTACTCTGCTTACACATCAGCACTATGTACTGAGTGTAATGGCCGGAATGTTATTAAGTGCTCTGGTGATTTATTTTATGGTTATCAAACAACAAAAGAAGTTCTGATTTACTATTTATTAACCGTTGGGTTAATCTACTCAACTCGCTTTAATTAACGAGTTGAGCATTGCATTTATACAATCAGGAACGGAAATGTAACCATGTGGTTATGGACGATTTGATTTTAAATTTTATTGTTGTATTGTTTTCCCAACCACATGGCAATAAAGGCCCAGAGCGACGAGATACCGGCGCCAATCAATGAAAGTAGTAGCAAGCCGATGCCAATGCCTTCACTCAATACCGCAAATAAACTACCGCTCACTGCATCACCGCCGCGATAAACCACTACATCAATAACAGGTTTGGATTTAAATCTTTCATCTTTGGTCACTTGGGTAAACAACAATTCTCTGGCAGGTCGAGTGATGGCATAGTTTCCAACTCGTCTGAAGATTTGTATCAGTAACAAAATAATCACCATAGGTGCAAAAGCCAAAGCAATCATACCTGCAGTAAGAAATATGGGTAACAGGGCCAAAGTAATACCCATGCCGCATTTTTTTAATATTCGACTGGTGAAAAAAAGAGCCATGATGAAGGTTAGGGAGTTAACCACCCAGTCTATGATGGCCAATATCTCTGCACGTTCGGGTCGGGTATAGGCAGCTAAAATGTTTTTTTGTTGAAAATAAATAAATGCGCCCAGAAATACATACAACAAAATAAAGGCGGCAATACCCATCAAATAAGGGTTTTTAAAGAGTGCTTGTACACCACTCCACCAGTTACGATTCAATGGTTGAACATCAGCTTTGATGTGTTGGTTTTGTAAGCCTGTGGATTTTTGATGGGTAATGTAGAGTATCAGGGGAATGGCAAGTAACAAGCCAATAGCAGCTAAAAGCATCAGGTTATGTAAGCCGATATCATCAGCCAGAGTTAGGGGAATAAGAGGACCTACAATAGCGCCGGCACTGGCACCCATAGCAATCAGTGCAAATAACCTTTTGCCCTGATCGTTGCTGAAAGTATCGGTCATAAAACTCCAAAACACCGAAAGATTGAATAAACTGAAGGCGCTGACCCAAATGTAGAAGGCTTTTTCTACCCAGATGAGCGAATTAACTTGAAAAGTCAACGTGTAAAAAATTACAAAGCTTAATGCAAAACAGCTGTATACCAAAGGGACAACCCACTTGAATCGAACCCTTGAAATTACCCAAGCATATAAAGACACGATTCCAGCACTGATAAAAAACTGTAGGTTCCAAAGCATACTGACCTCAGCGTCGCTCCAATCACTGGCCATGGCATCTCTGATTGGGCGTAAAACAAAATAACTGGCCATCAGAATGAATGCCAGCATAAAAGCAGCCAGAGTTGCTTGCCATTCATTGGCTCGAACATTCAGTGTCCGAGCCATGGTTTGTGATAAACCTTTTGTATAAAACGATTTCATCATTGTTTCACTTCAGCTGGGTTTATTAGCTGATCCAACATGGCTTTCATTTCATCATTATTGAGACTAAATGGGTGTTCTTGGTTTAGCTGTACAACCCGACGCAAAGCACCCCGAATGGCCATGTCTGCCTCTTTCTTAGTAGGCGCAACCAAGTAACGCCTTTTCACAGTTTCAGCTGTCATGACGTCTAATACAGCCAGTGCCACATCATCTGGTTTTTTAAAACCTGATCGGTCAGCTGGAATGTATTGTTTAAGCCTTTCTTGTTCTTCTGTGAAAAGTGAGCTCATGCTTGTTGGTGAATCTTTTTCCATGCGATTACGCATGGTTTTTATGATTTCACTGCGGTAATTGCCTGGTTCAATGACACTGACTTGAACATTCAATTTTTTCAGTTCTGCGGCCAAAGCATCACTGTAAGCTTCAATCGCATGTTTGCTCATACTGTAAGGTCCTGTGATACCTCCAGTTGTTACACCTAGAATCGAACTTACCGATGCAATTCTCCCTTTACTTTTTATGATCAAAGGCGCGAATGCTTTGGTAACCCGATAGGGTCCAAATACATTAACATCCATTTGAAACTGCATGCTTTTTTCACTGACTTCTATCAATGGTTCCATAACAGTTACCCCCGCGTTATTAACCAATCCATATAAGCCCATGCCTGCTTGTTCAATGGTTTTTACAGCAGCGTCAATATCAGCTTGGACAGTCACATCCAATCTGATGCCTTGCATGTTGGCTTTTTGATTGAGTGCATCAATGTCTTTTTGTTTTCTAGCACCTGCAAATACATAAAAACCTTCAGTTGCTAGTTTTTCGGCCATTGCTAAGCCCAGGCCACTGTTAGCACCAGTAATTAATACGGCTTTTTTTTGTGCATAGGTTTGTTGGTTTTTAGCTAGTCTTTTTTCATCAGCGATTGAAATGCCAGAAATGGATATCAATATAATTAATATAAAATTTTTCATAAGTACCTCGAAATTAATGGGTTTGTGGAATGCGAAGAGCAATAGCCCAGTTGTTTTCATCGCGATGTAATACATACACGGCTTTAACGGTTTGTAGGGTTTTTCCTTGGGGGTCTAAAAATATAGCGGTGTTACTGCCTATAGCTGCAAAATCATTTATGACATTAATGTCTAAGTTTTGCCATTTGATGCTATGAACATTGTTACTTTTGATTTGTTCTAAAAAGCCAGTAAAACCTTTGATCACTTGTTCAGACTCTTTGAATTCAGTCAATTTACCAGATGGTGGTATAACCAGTGACGGTAAGCGAATGTCTTGGCTGGTTTTGTCTTTCACAGCCATCGTATCTTGACCGGATAAATATAGGTTGAGGTGATCGACGTAGTTGTGAAAAAATAATTCAGCTTGTTTTTTTAAAGCTTGGCTGGCACCAGTTGAGACTGCAAGACAAGTATTTGATTGAATAATTAAATAAAGAAAGCAGAGGATGTATTTCATAATGAACTCCAAAAATGATTAATAAGTGAAGCCAGCGTAATGTCAGAATGGAATATTGAAACGAAAAATAGACTGGTGGTTGTGGTTAATCGACCAACTCTTAAAACAGTGTTTTTGTTTAATTGAGCTCCGAAAAGAATGAATTCGTCGACCTGTAATGCTTGTTGGTCGATTACAATTTAACAATCAGCTAAACGCCTTTAATCTGATAAAATGTTAAAAGACATGAAAATTACAATTAATCCAATGAATTCACCAATGATTTTAAATTTGAAAAATAATATATTGCCCATAGCCTGCTTAAGCTTTCACTTCTGAAGATGCCTCAAATTCATATAAATAAATATTTACTGTTAGGCTTTTGGGCACTGGTGTTCTTAATCAATACTGGGCCGCACTGGGAGATTTATTCAACGCCAACAGAGTTAATCTTAACTGTCGGTTTAATCACGCTGTTACAATTTTTTGTGGCCTTCATAGCAATTAAATGGTTGATACCAAAAACTTTAGACCAAGGAAATAACCTTTGGTTTCTTGTGGGTTTGTTGGCTTTGGTTATTCTGGCGACTGAGGTAAATGTAGCTTTTCGGTATTTATATCTAGAGCCTACATATGCTGTATCTTATGAACGGTTTTTAGAGTTATATGGGGATAAAAGTATGCGTGAGCGCATGTTCAGTTTGTGGACGCTGAAATATATTTTCTTTACCAAGATACCTTTATACTTATATCCAGCGGTTATTTGGATTGCAAATAATTTTCATCAACAGCAAAAGAATGTATTAAAGCTTAATGAACAAAAACAAAAGGCTGAACTGGCGGCGCTGAAAAACCAATTGAATCCGCATTTTATCTTCAACACGTTGAATAACTTATATGCCCTTGCACTTAAAAAATCAGATCAAACACCTGTTGTAATCGAGAAACTTTCACATATCCTTGATTATGTGATGTATCGTTGTCAGTCTAAGTTCGTGGCTTTATCAGATGAAATCAAATTGATACAAAATTATGTCGATTTAGAAAAGATTAGGTATGGGGATCGCATACAAATTGAATTTGTACACAGTTGCGTCGGACCGGTTGAAATTGCACCATTGATACTACTCACTGTGGTTGAAAACGCCTGTAAACACAGTACCAAAGAGGAATTGGGAACCTCAAATGTGTCGATCAATGTTAAAGCCGATAGCCAGTTGATCTGTTTAAAAGTCACCAACTCTAAGCCTCAAGTAGTCAAGCCTCAACCGCTTAACCATGAACCAATAGGATTGGCTAACATGAAAAAACAATTGGAGATGATATATTCTGACACATTCAGTTTAGAAGTTACAGATCAGAAACAATTCGCTCTTGAGCTGCGAATTTATAATCCATGACCAAGTACCGTTGCTTAGTTATAGATGATGAAGCTTTGGCCAGAGAGTTGATTGAAAGTCACCTGCAGCATTTGTCTGAGTTCGAATTGGTTGCATCATGCGTCAGTGCCATTGAAGCCAGTCAAGTTTTACAAAATGAAAATATTGATTTGATGTTTTTAGATGTTGAAATGCCTGTCTTGAAGGGCACAGATTTTTATCAAGGGTTGGCAGTTAAACCAGCAGTTATTTTTACCACGGCCTATCGAGATTATGCCTTGGATGGATTTGAATTGGATGCTGTTGATTATTTATTGAAACCGATTGTTTTCAGTCGGTTTTTCTGTGCCATAGAAAAGTTTCTTAAGCTACAAACATACAACGCTGAAAATCTCCAGTCAGAAAGTCAGACAACTGATCATGAGTTTGTTGTATTAAACAAAGAACGCAAAAAAATAAGACTTAAGCTCAGTGAGATTCTATATGTGAAAGGCATGAAAGATTATGCAGAGGTCATTCTTGAAAATCAGATCCATGTGGTGAAATATACCATGGTTAACTTGAGCGAGTTATTGGGGGATTCGTTTGTGCGAGTCCATCGATCTTATATTGTAAATATAGATAGAATAACCGCATATACACAACATGATATAGAAATAGATTCACATGAAATTCCGGTTGGTAAAAGCCACCAAACTGAGTTTCTTAAGAGGTTCAAAGAAAGTTAAAACAATCAGTGCATTATATTGTTATGAATAAATGGGCTCTGTCTATGAGGTCACACATGACAGTGATTTATATACTATGTAGGATATTGTTTGATATTTTCCTTTCAGTTGTTTTCAGCAGTAAACTTGATTCAGCATTTGAAAAATACAAGAGAGCTTTAATTTGATTTAAAAACTTAATTATTGGGTACCGTAGTTTCATACTTAAGGACAGTTATTTAGTACGGTTGACTATCAGAGCAATTAAAGATAGATAATAGTGGGATTACATGTCAGAATTTCATTAAGGAAATCCTTAAGATAACTCAATAACAGGGCTGGATAATTCATGAAATACGTGGCTTTTATAATGGCTGGATTGGTCTTTGGTGCATTCAGCAATGATGAATGGGGTATATGGGTGGGTTGCTTGCTGGGTTTTTTGTTGGCCTGGGTCGGTTCATTAAGTAATAAAATCAATAAGTTAGAGTCCAAGTTGTTAAGGTTGGAGGGCAGGCGTAATACCAAGGGTGCTGAGATTGCCTTTAATCAACAAGACAGCAGCCAGATTAATCCAGTGGCGTTAAAAGATACCGTACTTGAAGATGACACTGATGCGACTCCTGAACTTGCATTGGATGTAGAGTTTGAATCAGAAGTGTTATCAGAACATCAATCTGATTCCGTTATAGAACAATCAGCTGCTGCTGACCTGAATGAACTTACAGTGGAGCAATCGTTAACAGCTCAACAAATTGATCGCTCAAAAGCAACTACTGAAGTGGTTCCATCAGAACCTTCGGCACTTGAGGTGGCATTTAGTCAGGGTAAACAAAAAATCAAAAATCTGGCGATTAACTATTTTACCGGTGGAAATTCTTTGGTCAGAACCGGTATGTTGGTTTTGTTTGTAGGTGTTGCATTCTTATTGAAGTATGTGGCAGAAAGGACTGTGGTACCTGTTGAAGCTCGTTATATAGGAATCATTCTGGGTAGTTTGTTGTTGTTGGGTTTAGGTTGGCGGTTGCGTCACAAACGTCTAGGCTTTGCTTTGAGTTTACAAGGTGGAGGTATTGGTGTGTTGTACTTAACCTTATTCGCTGCGCTGCGCTTGCATCAATTATTACCATCTTCAGTGGTATTACTTTGTTTGGTAGGCATAGTGGTTGTATCGGCGACTTTAGCTGTTTTACAAGATTCTATGGCATTGGCAGTTATTGGTATTCTGGGTGGCTTTGCAGCGCCTATTTTGACCTCAACAGGTAGTGGCAGTCATGTTCAATTATTTACTTATTACCTGTTGTTAAACTTAAGCATCTTCGGCATCGCATGGTTTAAATCCTGGCGTTTATTGAATGTGGTGGGTTTTATCTCAACCTTTGCTGTGGGTGGTTTATGGGGGGCTCAGTATTATCAACCACAGTATTTTAATTCAGTTGAACCATTTTTAATCGCTCATTTTTTATTGTATGTGGCAGTGGCTGTTTTATTTGCATTCAAACAACCACCTAAGCTTAAAGGCATCAATGATGGCACCATCATATTCGGTACACCCATTGTGGTGTTCTCACTGCAAGCGGCATTGGTCAAAGACATGTCGTATGGTTTGGCATATTCGGCATTGGTTCTTGGCATGTTTTATGTGGCACTGGCCTATTTAATCAAGCAACTGCATCGCCCATTTTTTAAAGATTTGATTGAATCTTTCATTGCCTTAGGGGTTGGCTTTGGTACCCTGGCCATTCCGTTGGGCTTTGATGGTCGAGTTACTTCAGCCATATGGGTGGCTGAAGCTTGTGCGTTGGTTTGGGTGGGTATCAGGCAAAACCGAACACTACCGCGATTCAGTGGTTACATACTGGCGTTGTTAGGATCATTGGCGTTCTTTATGGAGCCTGCTGTAAGCAAAAAAGTTCTGCCATTTTTAAATGCAGACTTTATCGGTGTGGTTATTATTGTTGGAGCGAGTGCTTTCATGGGTTTATATGCACGTCGTCACCAAGACCGCTTGTTACCGATAGAAACACCCTGGATACCTCATTTGATGTTGCTGGCAGCGGTGGCCTGGTGGGTGTTAGGTGGCTTGTATGAAATAGAAATACATTGGGGTTTAAGTTTCTATTGGTTAACGCAGTTGTGGTTATTGGGCAGTGCATTGGTGTTGACCTGGGCGGCAAGAAAATTCGCATATGATTTGTTGTTGTATTGTGCTTTGGTGTTGGTTCTGGCGATGGCTTGGCCTTTGTTCTGGGCTTTTGTTGATCGTATTTTCATAGACTCAAATACTTTGCCAGTATTTAACTTATCATTTTTGTCGGTATTGGTGTACGCAGTGGCACACTTTTATTTTGCACGCTACTGGCTCACAGAAGTAGCCAGTCGACAAGTGGAGAAAATATTTAAATCGGCAAGATATGTTTCCGCAATTTTGTTGCTCCTTTCATTATTAAGTTGGTTTTTCAATGGATTGGCAGAACTGATGACTTTTGTTCGAGAACCACAATTAATTCCCGCAATGTTGGTCTTTATAAGTGCTTCATGGGTATTGTTGGTGTGGTTGGCGCACAAACTGGACTGGCCAGATTTGCACATGATTAGGTATACCGTGACGCCTGTTTTGATGTGCTTGGTATGGTTAGTAATCGTTGAACCTGAGGTTCACCCCTTTCATGCTTCTTTTGGTATATTGGCTTGGTTGATGAGTTTTGTGGTGAATTATTGGCTACTGAAAGTTTATGACAAAAAAATGGGTCGCATCGGTGAAGTCTTTCATGTGTTCAGCTTGTTTTCACTGGCTTGGATATTGATTTATGAATTGTTGCAGTTGCTGGATTGGTGGGAGTTAAATGGTAGTATTTGGTACCGCAGTGGTTCAAGTTTAATGCTGTTGTTGTTTATGTCAGTGGTGTTTATTTTGCGAGATCGAATTAAGTGGCCATTGGTGTCGCACCGCGTTGCCTATTTTTACTGGGCATTGCCGCTGATGATGGCGTTCCAATGGTTATTGCTTTTGCAGTTGAACCTAAGTAGTCCAGGTGTGATGCTTGGTTTGCCATATATCCCCCTACTGAATGTGATTGATGTGGTGGGTGTGCTGACTTTGTATTTGGCTTATAAAATGCAGCTGACCAAGCAAACGAAATTCTTTATAGAAGATCCACGCATGCGATACAGCTTGTTTGCATTGATGGGCTTTATTATGCTTAACGCGTCTATGTTGCGCTGTTTTCATTATTGGTATGGTATTGAATATCAGTTCAAAGATATGATGTCATCATTTATGGTGCAAACTGGTTTCAGTGTATTGTGGGCAGCAACAGCTGTGACGTTAATGGTTTTAGCCGCACGTAAAAAATGGCGAACTGTTTGGTTACTGGGTTTGGCTTTGATGATAGCGGTGGTGGCTAAATTATTCTTAATTGATATGTCAGCTTCAGGCAGTATTGAGCGCATAGTGGCTTTTTTATCGGTTGGCTTCTTACTGTCGGTGGTGGGTTATTTTTCGCCCTTACCACCGGAAGTAAAGTCTTTAGATGATAATTTGATAGATGAGAAAGAAAGCGAACAGCATAAAGAGGAGAAATAACTTGTTGATTAAGTACTCGGTTTTTTGTGTGATGTTGTTATTCTTTAATTTAAAGGCAAGCGCAGTGGACTTTCTTTATCAGATACCACTTCAAACAGATGTGTCGGATGAAGCGACTGCCTATGCTTTGCAGTTGCCTCAGGTGATCTATGAAAAATCTCACCATGTGATGTTACATGATTTACGGGTGAAAAATATCCAAGGCGATGATGTCCCAATGCGATTGGCTTTATCTCAAGATGACATTAAACAACCCAGTTTATCAGCCAGTACATTACCTATCTTTTCTTTGAACCATACAGTCAAAACACCATTGCGAAGTAAACAAGTCAGTACCACCTGGCAAGGTGGAGTGAAACAGTTTAATGTGGAAACATCAGAGTTGGTAAAAGACTATATAAGAAGTCAAGAATCTGTTTTTCGTGATCGTTTTTTATTGGATGCCTCTCGATTAAACCAGACACCTGTGACAGCACTGGAGTTAGCTTGGCGATTCAAGACACCAGGGAATCGGGTCTTTTATGTTGAAGTGAAAGGAAGTCATGATTTGTCGAATTGGCAAACGTTGCTTTCAAGGCATAAGCTGATTGAGATTAATACGGGTCAACGGGTGGTTTTGGAAAACACCATACAATTAAATAACAGTACATACACCTATTATCAGTTACGTTTTTTAGATGAGCCTGTTCCTGAGGTTTTTGAAATCAAAGCGTTGTTGAAAAGTGAGGTGGTGAAACAACCTTTAATGAAACTTAAAGTGAATGATTTTAAGGTTTTGGAAGCTGAAAAAAACGCCCATACTATCACATGGGATACTGGAGGTTACTTTCCGGTTGAATCGGTCGAACTGTTGTTTGACTATAAGAATCTGATGGCAGATGTGCAACTGTATTCACGAACCAGCAAAGAAATGTCTTGGCAACGAGTGAAAAGCGGTCAGCTGTATCAGTTGGGCAGTGGTGATATGAGGGTTGAAAAGAATACGCTCAGTTTTAGATCCAAGCATCACAGATATTGGAAGTTAAATACCCAATCTGGCATCAGCAGTCAGTGGATCAAAGGAGTGTCAATTTCATGGCGACCACATCAATTACAATTTTTAGCTCAGGGTAATGGGCCTTATAGTTTGTTTTTTGGTGCTGGTGATTTAAAAACAGTGGCAGCAGATCGATGGTATCAACAGTTAAACCTTGAATTGAAGCATAACTTTTTTTCTGATCAAATTAAAGTGGGTCAGTTAAAAGAGTTAATGCCTGAGATAAAAGTGCGTGAAATTAAACAGAAACATTCAATAGAGCGTTGGCTATTTTGGGGGCTATTAGTGCTTGTTCTCGGTGTGTTATTTTATATGGCCAGTCGATTACTTAAAGAGGTTTCAAAAGATCCATGATTAATGCTGTAAAAGACAAGTTTGAATCATACCCTGAAGGTGCACGAGTTAGTTTAATCAAAATCAGAGCTGCCATCTTTGAACTTTCAGGTGAAGCGCATATAGATAAAATTGTCGAAAGCTTAAAATGGGGAGAGCCAAGTTATGCCTCAAAACACGGCAGCGCAGTCAGGTTGGGGTGGCAAGCGAAATTTCCAGATCATGTTTCTGTTTATTTTAATTGTAATACGATACTTGTTGAAACCTTCAAAGAAGTTTATAAAGGCTTTTTTGAATTTTGCGGCAACAGGGAAATAAAACTTCCAGTTTCAGAATCAATACCAATGACGCAATTAATGTCTTGTATTTCATTGTCTTTGCGTTATCACAAAATTAAACACTTACCTATGTTGGGAGTATAAATAAGATTGATAAGCCAACGTACAAAATCCAAATATCGAATATTGCCTATCTGAAGAGACGAAAACATACATTAAAGGGTTAATGTGCCACTGTAATCAAGCAAAACATAGCTGTTCTGCTTGATTACAGTGGTGAATGAATAGGCTATTCACCATACTATGTCAATTACCAACATGTACCATCGGGCTGATCATCGATATCAACCCAAAACCGTTGAGCCGTTACATCACTACCGATGTTGCCATAGGCTTTAAAGTTCCAACCCCATCCATCATGAAACTCTGCGGTTCGCCAGTCAGGACCAAATTCTGCCATACAAAACTGGTCAACTGCTCCAATGCCAGCAAAAGTATTGGCTGCAACAGGTCGGGTTGTAGCCACTATACCACGTGACCAACGGTTGTAAATTGTACCCACCGGTACACTTGCAGGCCTTGGTAAAGCGGCATCATAATGGCACAATACGGGTAATACTGCAGAACAGAATGTATCTCCTGCAATGGGGTTACATTCATTGCCTATTCCAGAGTTGTAACCACAGCCGACATGCACGATACCAGTTGTGGCTTCTACTCCAGCTGCAGGCCCTATGAGACGCCATGTCATACCCATGTCCTGAGCATGTGCATAAAAACAGCTGCTGCAACTTAAAATCAAACTTAATAATAGTTTTTTCATTTTTATTCTCCTCTTGTCATTAATGGTTTTTACAACATCGTCAGTTGTACTTATATTTCGCCTTATAAAAAAATAAAGCCATTTAAATAATATCTAGCTTGGATGTATTTCCCAATGTAAAAACTGGTCAAAATAGGTAAAAAATGGTCAAAAACACACAAATAAATAAAGAATATATGAATAAATAAACTTGGACGTACAGCTGATTCAATGACTTATTTTGAATCTTCATTGGTAGATTTACTAAAAAGAGCTCGTTGGCATACAATGGATGCTTTGGTATCAATATTAAAAATAATCTTTCTAAACTCTTCTGGGCGTTCGACTGCTTTGATAATAATTTTATTGGTTGGGGTAGCTGTAGTTACTTTCTTTCTATTGTTCATTAAAGATACTTCAAAAAAAAATGCCACACCTGATCAAACATCATTAGATCATAGGCTTGTTACAAAACAATCCTTCGATACCAGTGTAGATCTTATACCTTTGAAAATTGGTATGTATTGGGAATACGAAGTGACCAATGGCGAGAGCAAAAGTATCGATAGGCATGAAATCTATTACGAAGAAACCATAAACGGTCAAAAATGGTTTGAGGGAGGATCTTATTTCTTTGATGGTGAATATGTAAGAAACTCAAAAGATGGCGTTCATGTTTTGGTGTATTGTGACTATGATCCTTTACCAGAATGTGATGGCGATGAGGAAAAATCAATTGACAAAATTCTTTTTAATAAAACCTTGAATCAAGGTGATACTTATCAATACTCTGAGGCGACAATAACCTTTCAGGGGCAGCGTAAAGTAACAGTTCCAGCTGGTGAATATATATATGTTTAACCTATAAGTTTGAAACCGAAAACAGTGTATTAGAATCCTGTTATACCCCAGGTGTTGGTTTGGTGTATAGCGAAACAAAATTTGATGCAAAACTTGCGGTTTATCGGTTGCTCAGTACTGGAATAGAGTCTATGTCTGCTGATGATCTATATGAGTATTTAATCGAAGATAATTGGCAGCCTGCACTTAGAACCTATATTGATCAGGGGTCAGATTTAAATGAAACTGATACAAATGGGCAGGCTCTTTTGCATTGGGCTGCCATGTTACACAATTCAGGTCAGGTAAGTTACATCATTTCTCAAGGTGGAATAGAGATTGATAAACAAGATGACAGGGGTGATACACCATTACATCTAGCAACTCAAAGCACAATGGAAGCGCTTTATAGCGGCAACAAACCAGACTTTTCAACTGTTGCTGTATTGTTAAAGGCCGGAGCCAATCACAACTTAAAAAATAAGTATGGTGAAACTGCTGTAGAACTGACAAAAGGCTATGAGAAGGATATGTATTATAAACAACAATTTGAGCAATACATATCCGCACGGTGTTGCAATAAGTTACCATACCTACCTACCAATATTGTTAAATGAAATAGTAAATATAATTAGAAACTGCG
>CALLLZ010000157.1 GCA_938008005.1 uncultured Marinicella sp.
AACTGGCTAATGCCGGGTTGTGCCAGGTGTTGGCTATTGGTGCATTGGTAAAGTCTGCATGTACAGTCGTGGCACCCGCTGAGCCCAATGTTGCACCATTGGCATCACAGGTTTGTGGGTCAAAACCAGCATTGATAACGATATCAACATCACTGATTAGAAAACCACCCCAAATTTCTGCTGCTTTTTCAAATACAATTAACCGTTGCTCACCGAGAGTAGTGCCTGTATTGCCACCGATAGGTGCGACTACAGTCGGATCATTAAAACCTTCTCCCGCCCCATCTCGCACATCGATGGTAAAAGTGGCTTGACTCAATACTTGTAGGCTGGTCAACAAACCACCAAGCAGCAATATTCTTTTCACTGTGTTTCTCATTGAACACCTCGTTCTATTGCAGTTTGGTTGGTATGCTGATGGGGATCAGTCAATTCAGCATGCTCATGATCCTGACAACTATAGATTACTTTGCCATCAACAATATGTGCCACGGAGGTCATTTGAAAACGGCCTTTAAGGTCAACAGAGCGGCTGCCATCAGCATGATATTTAACTTCAAGACCTTGTTGTGACTGGTTCATAGCATCAAGCTCTTGTTGTGTTCTTTCTACCACTGGTTTGTTATTTTCTGCCCAAGAGCAAGTGACTAAGGCCAACATCGCAGTGATTGCAATTTGTTTTAAGTGTTTATGTTTTTTCATTTTAAAGCCTCCATTAAAGCATGCAAAAAGTTTCAATAATGAGAAATTGAAACTCATTAAAACTGACTCGATACCAACAATTTTTTTAAGAAAGCATTTTATTTTCAAATCAATTTTTGAAGTAATAAGTCACAGTCATAGAAGTTATTGGGCTAACTTTTATTACCGTCATATAAGAATAGAGAGGGTCAGGGGCTTTTTTCTGACAATTAATTCATGTTATTATAATCTCACAAAAAGAATAAGTAGAAGGGTCTTCTTTTACCCAATAAAAACCCACCGAAAACAACATGAAGTATAAATTTTATCAGTTCACTTTGGACGAAAAAAAACAAACCCTTTATTACCGAGATTCTGGTGGTGAAGTAATTAATATTGATATCACTAATATCAATTATCAAGTGTTGTTGTTTTTCATACAACACCAATCAGAAGTGGTCACCAAAGATCAAATAGTGGATGTGGTGTGGCAAGGTAAAATGGTGACTGATAACTCAATAGACCAGTCCATTTCTAAGATCCGTAAGTCATTGGCCCAATATGATAAACGGGTGGTTATAAAAACTGCTTATGGCAAAGGTTTGGAGTTTGCGCCACAGGTTACTTTAGTTGGTGAGGCAAGCGATGATGCCTTGCCACGAACTAACCAGAAGAAAAAGAATTGGATTGCTTGGGTCGGATCAACAACAGTTGTTGTACTGTTGTTATTATTGTTGCAATTTTCACCACAATTTATTAACCAACCCAAGGCTGGCAGCCAAACACCAGTGATGTGGCTGAGTAATGAAAATAACAGTAGTTGGCTAGATGAAAGTAGTCATCAGTTGCTGAACCAATTGTTTACCAACAATATAAATGCTTACCTATTGAACAGCGAAGATAAGCCTGAACAACTGAGTAACCAAGAATACATTGAAAATTATTGGCGCATTAACCCTGAACTTGAAGTGATAAAAACGCAATTACAAGAAGAAGGTGAGCGCTACACACTTAAACTTGAAATAGCCAGACAAGCCGGTTCAGTGACAGAAAGTTTCAGTGGTATGGATTTATTGAAAGTGTTAACTGAATCAAACCAATGGTTGGCAAAAAATAGTGGTATATCAGAGCAGCAATCAAATAGTTATCCAGTGTTATTGCCACAAGATTCACATGTTTTGGAGTTATATTTACGCAGTTTACATGCCTACGGAGAAGGTGAGTTGGATCAGGCATTAAACTATATTCAATTGGCCATAGATCAAGAGCCTGGTTTTGATTTGGCCAGGTTGCAACTAGCTCATTTGCAAAATAAGCAAGGTAATAATAAACAAAGCTTAGTTACCTTAGATAATCTTAAGAACTCAACATTATACGACCAATTAGAAATAGCCGCAGAGTCTCTTCGAATTGATATATTGCATACAGCTGGAAAGAATCAGGAAGCCATTGAAATTTATCAACAATTAATGGATAAATATGCTGAAGAGGCTGAAAAGAAATTACTTCCTGTCAAATTAAATATGAGTTATACACTCACATCATTAGAGCGTTATGATGAGGCATTGGACAAATTGGATGAAATCATTACTGCATTGAAGGATCAATCAGACTTAGACTTAATGGCTGATGCTTGGCATAAGAAAGGCAGTATATTGTTACAGATTGGCGAAACTGCAGAGGCTAAGGAAGCTGCCAATTTAGCTTATCAGCATTTCAGCGATTTATCTGACATGATGAGTTTGGCTAAAGTGAATTCATTATTAGCACGGATTGCTATTAAAGAAACTGACTACCAACAAGCAGTCGATTACCTGCAACAAGCCATAGGTGTTTATCGACGTGCTGAATACCCCAGAGGAGTGGGAGCTACTTTGAATGAATTGATTTTTATTTTGATGGTCAATGGTCAATTCACTCAAGCTTGGACACACATGTTAGAAATGCGGCAAATTGCTTTAGATATTGATTACTTTGCGATGTTAATGGCAGCCAAACAGTTTGAAATTGAAATATCTCGTGCTCGTGATCAATGGGTTCAAGCAGAAACCGGTTTGGCTGATTACTTCAGGTTAGCCACTGAAAATAATTACTCTCGTGGTCTGTCTAAGCATCAGTTATTTGAGTTGGATTTGGCATTAGACCAAGGACAAGCTGAGCGTGCTCAACCCAT
>CALLLZ010000158.1 GCA_938008005.1 uncultured Marinicella sp.
TTTCATCAGCCACCTGCAAAGCCCGTTGCTGATGTTCAGATTTAACCAGACCTTGGTTAATCCAACGATAAATTGAATGATTCATGACACCCTCTAATAATTGTTAGTTAAACATCTTAGGTATTTTTAATTGACATTAAAACTCTATTACAACAAAGTGCACACAATGAAACCTTGGTATCAATATAAAACACCTTCATACCTATTCAGAATTCTGATCAAACATACACAAGAAAAAATATTGTAAACTCCCCCAGCTTAAAACATCATAAACATAACTAAAGAGGATATAAATGAAAAAAAGTACCATCCGGCCTTTATCGAAAACTGCCTTGACTGCTGCCTTACTTCTGGAGTTAGCCACAACTGCACAAGCTGCCACCATTGATGTCGATAACAACACCTGCACATTGGCTGATGCGATAACAGCTGCCAACACCGATTCTGTGGTCGCAAGCTGTTCGGCAGGCAGTGACGATGATGTAATTGAGTTACCAACTGACAGTACAATCACTTTAACCACTGCCTTACCTGCAATTATTAACAATGTAACCATCAATGCCAATGGCTCAACCATAACGCGCGATTCATCTGCTGTTGATTTTTCAGTGATTCAAGTGGGCAGCGCTGTTTACATTGCCAACTTACCTATCCTAACTTTAAACAATGCCACAATAACTGGTGGTGCCAGAGAAAATAATAATGGCGGCGGCATTAACACCTTGAATTCT
Organism: uncultured Marinicella sp.; assembly: GCA_938008005.1. Taxonomy (GTDB): domain Bacteria; phylum Pseudomonadota; class Gammaproteobacteria; order Xanthomonadales; family Marinicellaceae; genus Marinicella. Next base: position 732 of record CALLLZ010000158.1, read on the forward strand.
TCCTTAATTCTCAATGACTCTATCATCTCAGATAACACTGGGGGTGCAATTACGCTATCTGGCAACAACAACTCTGAAATTAACCGAACAATTATCAGTAACAACCAATCTTCTGACATTGGAGGATACTACGGTGGAGCACTCTCAGTTAACAGTGGCTATTTAACTCTATCAGCAACAACCATCTCTAACAACACTTCAGTCAGCGGTCTTGGTGGGGGAGGAATCTATGCTTCAAACTATGGTGGCTCACTCACAATAAACATTGAAAACTCAACAATATCTGGCAATGAAACAACGCTTGAAGGCGCCGGCATCTTTCATTATGACTTCATGGGGTTAAGTGATTCCGACATCAATATCACCAGCAGCACCATAGTCAACAACATCAGCCTTGATAATGGCGGCGGCATTCATAATGATGTGGCTGATTTCATAGTTCGTCAAACCATCATATCCGGAAATACAGCAACCAATGATGGCAATGAAATTCATTCTACCGGAGGCACATTCACCCTGAATGACCACAATCTGGTTGGCTTAAGCAATGACAGCGGGTCAACGGGGGTAACAGTTGGTGTAACAGATATCATCCCCACAGAAGCTAACTTGAGTGAGATTATTGATACAACTTTGGCCAACAACGGGGGCACAACACCAACGCATAACTTAACGCCAAGCTCTCCAGCATTAGATGCTGTTTTGCCTGCCAATTGTGCCACAACCAATGACCAGACTGGCAATGTCCGAGGAAACGATGGTAATGGAGACATGATAAATGGTTGTGATATCGGCGCAGTTGAGTTCCAAACAACTGAAGACGATTTAATCTTCAGTAATGGGTTTGAAACACCACTCATTTGATCAAGTTCAACACAAAAAAAAGCCTGATCATGAAATCAGGCTTTTTTTTGTGGTTTATTTAAATCAACAACGGCATCAATCACGCTCAGCAATTGGCCCAACTTTTCTTGTATCAGGCCCCGTATAATCTGCATTAGGGCGAATGATGCGGTTATTTTCTCGTTGCTCCATCACATGTGCAGTCCAGCCTGTAACTCGAGACATCACAAAAATCGGTGTGAATAATTCTGTTGGGATACCCATAAAATGATAGGCTGATGCGTGAAAAAAGTCAGCATTAGGGAATAGTTTTTTCTCATCCCACATTTTCTTTTCAACAGCACAGCTCACTGGATACAAAACACTGTCTCCAACTTCTTCAGCTAATTTCTCAGACCAACGTTTAATGATGGCATTACGGGGGTCACGCTCGGTATAAACCGCATGACCAAAGCCCATGATCAATTGTTTGGTTTCTAGCATGTGTCCAATAGCCGCTTCTGCTTCTTCTGGCGTAGACCATTGTTCGATCAATGCCATCGCGGCTTCGTTGGCACCACCGTGTAATGGACCACGTAACGCACCAACAGAAGCTGTGACACATGAATGGATGTCTGACAATGTGGATGCCACCACTCGACCAGTGAAAGTCGATGCATTGAATTCATGTTCCGCATACAAAACCAAAGAAACATCCATCACCCTGGCATGTAATTCACTCGGCGTTTTTCCATGTAACATTTCCAAGAAATGCGCGCCCACACCATCAATATCAGATGCTGTTTCTATCCGTTCACCGGTGGTAACAAACTTGTACCAATAACAAATAATTGACGGAAAAATAGCGACCAAGCGATCCGCCTTATCAAGCTGTTGTGAAAAATCAGTCTCGCCTTCAACGTTACCTAATATTGAACAACCTGTTCGCATCACATCCATCGGATGGGCATCTCTGGGAATCAATTCCAAAGTTTTCTTAACAGCTTCAGGCAGTTCACGCATTGAATTGATACGCAGTTTATAAGCATCCAATTCAGTTTGATTCGGTAATTTACCATGCAAAATCAAATAGGCAGTTTCGTAAAAGCTCGCATTGGTGGCCAAGTCATCTACATCATAACCACGGTACGTTAAACCCGCGCCAATTTTACCCACTGTACATAATTTTGTTTCACCAGCGCTTTGACCGCGAAGGCCTGCACCACCTGCTTTTTTTGCATTACCCATGTTATTTTATCCTCTGTATTTTTAAAGGGGTCAGTACCCTTTACATTAATTCTTGGTTATTTTGCTAAAATGTTTCTCTTCAAAGGGCACCAGCCCCTTAAAACATCAGTCTTGATTAAAAAGCTGATCTAATTTTTTTTCATAACTGTGATAGTCCAAGTGACCATATAGTTCTTCTCTGGTTTGCATGATATCTAACACATCTTTTTGATGTCCCTGCGTAAAAATAGACTGATAAACAAGCTCCGCCGCTCGGTTCATCGCACGATATGCACTACAACAATAAAGCACGATGTCTACACCATGTTCACCTAACTCTTCTGAAGTGAATAAAGGCGTATGGCCAAATTCTGTGATATTAGCCAAAACAGGTACACCTACAGCATCTCTGAAGCGTTGATATTGATCCAAAGTTTTCATGGCCTCAGGAAAAATCATATCAGCACCTGCCTCAACACATGCAACTGCTCGTTCTATCGCCGCAGCCTCACCTTCAATCGCCAAAGCATCTGTTCTTGCCATAATGACAAAATTTTCATCAGTTCTGGCATCAACAGCAGATTTAATTCGATCAACCATTTCTTGCTTGGACACCACTTCTTTATTAGGACGATGTCCACATCTTTTCTGTGCAACCTGATCTTCAATGTGCATGGCTGCTGCACCTGCTTTAATCACTGAACGTGTGGTTCTGGCAATATTAAAAGCGCCACCCCACCCGGTATCCACATCTATCAACAACGGTAAATCACAAACATCGGTGATTCTGCGCACATCGGTCAAAACATCTTCCAAAGATGAAATACCTAAGTCAGGCATACCTAATGAATTGGCAGCCACTCCACCACCAGACAGGTAGATCGCATCATGGCCAACGTTTTTGGCCATACGCGCAGTGAAGGCATTGATTGTTCCAACAACTTTTAAAGGTTGATTATTTTCTACAGCTTGGCGGAATTTGAGGCCCGCACTTTGAATTGAATTGGTCATATTGGTTGTTATTTTTTGGCTGAATTATTCATTACTGACTCATTCAGCAATTGAGATAATACAGCAATTTTCAGGAATGCAAATTGGCATACTAATGTACTCGCCTTTTAAACGCAGAAAGCGAATAAAACGGCCCAAAATCAAGCGCGCTTATTGTAGCAGATTCAAGATTAAATAACCAGTTTGGATACTGGTTTACGAAGTGTATCTATCAGCTTTGTACAGTTCTTATCAAACCGTTAATACCACCTTGTAACGCATAGACATCGTAGCCTAAAGTAGCCAAAGTGAATGCCGCAGAGGCACATCTGGAACCTAAATTACTACTGGTAATAATGGTTGACTTTAAATTTAACTTATGAATATTTTTTCTGATTTGATTGACTGGAATATTGAAACACCCCTCAATTGATTGATGGGCGTATTCCACTGGCTCTCTGACGTCTACCAACGTTGCACCTTCTTTTAGCATTTCCAATGCAGCTTGTGGATTAACCCACCTAACTACATGGGCCTTAAGTAATTTTGAGAAAGTCACTCCGGCCAATGTCATTAGTAATCCATCAGACTTCATCCGCACCGATGCATTTCTGGGCTCGCTACTTACCAACGCCGACTCACCAAAAAGTGCACCTCTACCAAGGTTAGCAATTTTTTGTTCACCTTCTGCCACAACTTGAAAAACTTCAGCTGCCCCTGATGCAATGATGTAACAGCAATCCCCACTGTCACCTTCAGCTATGATTTCCTCACCCGCTTTAACTGGACGAGCTTCAAGTTGCATAAATAGTTCTTGTATATTCGCTTGTGGTAACATTTGAACTGAACGACTTTTGAGTAAACCCACTACCCATTCATAGCTTTTATGTCCACGCAAAGGGCTGTCAGAAGTTGCACTCGTATAAGCACTGTTCCAAACTTGTAAA
>CALLLZ010000159.1 GCA_938008005.1 uncultured Marinicella sp.
CATCACCATGGATCAAACCCTGAAAACCATGATTCATCAAAATAAAGCTGAGAGTGAGATGGCTGACTATGCGCATACAATACATGCCAGTATTCAAACTGATGCCAGAGATAAATTGATGGCTGGTGATACAACTATTGATGAAATCCTGCGGGTAATGCACAGCGGATAATCTCAATGGAAGCTTACGAATACACTTCACTGGATACTGCTGGGAAGCAACAAAAAGGAATTATTCAGGCGGATAATGAAAAGCAAGCCAGACAACAGTTGCGCAGTCGGAATTTAGTACCTATTGATGTAGCCAGAGTTATTGAGGGTCGATCAGTCAGTCAATCGGCAAAGTCAACCAGTGTCAGTAAAAGCCATACCCAGCGACTCAATCTAAAAAAAGCTGAACTGCCCTTATTGATCAGACAATTGGCTACTTTGGTACAAGCAGGCTTACCTATTGATGATGCTTTAAAAACTTTGATTGAGCAAAGTGAAAGTAAAAACAGTGAACGAATTTTATCAACCATTCATGCCAAAGTTTTAGAAGGTCAATCATTGGCAACAGCCATGCGAATTTTCCCCAGAGCGTTTGACGAATTGGTTGCTACCAGTATTGAAGCGGGTGAACAATCAGGACAATTGGAACCCGTTTTATTACAACTGGCAGATTATCTAGAAACCCGTGATGAAATGGGTAAACAGTCGGTGACCGCCTTGATCTACCCGATTGTTTTGATGTTTACGGCTGTGGCTGTGGTGGCAGGTTTGATGATTTATATTGTTCCCAAAGTGATTCAAGTATTTGAAAGTTCGTCAGTTCAACTGCCGGTAATGACTCAAATTCTGATTTCGATGAGTCACTTCTTAGCTAAATATGGTGTTTATTTATTAATCTTTTTTGCACTTATGTTGTTTGTTTTTTTGGTGCTGAGAAACTACCCTCCATTTCAACTAGGGTGGCATCAATTTATCTTGAAGTTGCCCGGAATTGGTCGGTTGGTGAGGGTCTCGCAAGCGGCGAGATTTACCCGTACCTTAGGGATTTTGACTCAAAGTGCTGTGCCCATTGTTTCAGCGTTATCATTGGCTAAACAGGTAGTGAGTAACCAAGTTATCTATTCAGCCTGTGAAAAAACCGCCACTGCTGTTCGTGAGGGCAGTTCTTTGGCACAAGCGATGAAAAACACTGAACAATTCCCACCACTGAGTGTTAAATTAGTACATTCAGGAGAACAGAGCGGTCAGCTCAGCCAAATGTTGGTAAGAGTGGCTGTTGTGCAAGAAAAAGATGTGGAAAATAAGATTAAAACCTTGATTGGAGCGATTCAGCCTTTGGCTATATTATTTGTTGGTTTGATGGTATTATTTATTGTCTTAGCCATGTTGTTACCAATTTTTCAAATCAACACCATTATTCAATAGTTTAATTCATAAAATAAAAACATAAACATAAACACTAGCATGATCATAGCGTTCAATCGAGTCAGTAAATCTTACGGTAAACATAACAAGGCTTTGGCGGATGTGAGCTTTGATGTTGAAGCTGGTGAGATGCTGTTTTTGACTGGTCACTCTGGCGCAGGTAAAACCACTATCTTGAAGTTGATCATGAAAATTGAAGAAATGAGCTATGGACAGGCAGAAGTCAACGGTTTTCAATTGCGCCAGCTCAAAGAACGTCAATTACCACTTTATCGCCAAGGTTTGGGAATGATTTTTCAAGATCACAGACTGCTGGAAAATCGGACCATACATGATAATGTGGCTTTGTCACTTTGGATTCGTGGATATGGACAAACAGAAAGTCTGAAACAAGCCAGAGTTATTTTACAACAAGTTGGTTTGGCCGATAAATTACCCTATTACCCCAGTCAACTGTCCAGTGGGCAGCAGCAGAGGGTTGGCATTGCACGTGCCATTGTCAGTAAACCTGATATTTTATTGGCTGATGAACCAACTGGAAATTTAGATCCTGACATGTCTTTGGAGTTGATGGAGCTGTTCATGAGAATAAATGCTGAGGGCACCACTGTGGTGATTGCTTCGCATGATTTAATTTTAATTAAACGCTTGCGTAAACGGGTGTTGATCTTAGATTCTGGCCAGTTAATTGATGATTATCGGCCGGCGAAAACATGAGTTCTTGATGAAATAAATATGAATCAACCCATCAATAATAGTCCAAATACGTTGAAGCGCTGGTATCGAGGCCATCTTAGGGCATTAAAAGAAGGTATGAAGATGCCTCTAATGGCCCCATTATCGAGTTTGTTTACGATTATCACCTTGGGTATCTGCTTTTATTTACCTTTGGTGATATGGACTTTGTGGCAAAATTTTTCTGAAGTTGAAGCGCAATGGCAAGGACAGGGCAGCGTAGCGATATTTCTTAAACAAGGTTTGGATTCAAGCCAATTACAAGCATTGCAACATGACTTGAACGATCGAAAATTAGTTGCAGAAGTTACGTTGGTTGATAACGATACCATCAAAGCCAGCCTTAATGATGACCCGCAACTGAATCAGATCATTGATGTCATAAAAACACATGAGTTGCCAGATCAAATTTTACTCAAACCTAACCCTAAAGCCACAACAGAACAATTACAAAGTTTGGCACA
>CALLLZ010000160.1 GCA_938008005.1 uncultured Marinicella sp.
GGATTACTGTTAAAAGCTGCTGCACCAACGCTTCTAGACAATGAGGTTGTGGTGTTGGGTGTATTGGCTGAAGCTGGTTGTAACGAAGCCATACTAGAATGGTTGTGGTTAGGCATTTGGGCTTCAGTTAAAGAGACCATCTCAGTGCCTCCTCTTTGGCCTAAGCGTCTGGACGTCAACCCCGGCCCACGACCTGGATGCATGGGTGCACGTCCTTTTAAGTTGGGTAAAGCTGTTGTTGTGCGTCCATCGCCACCATATGTGGTACCAATCAAGGAAAACAATGCTGTGTTTTGTGAAACAGGTAATAGTTGACCGTTACAAAAAGCCCAACCCCTGGGTGCGAAATTTCCGGCAAAAATTCTGACTTCTGCGATAAATGGTTCTGACATGTTATGACTCCTTTATTGACGTGATGGATAAATGCCAAACAAGGCAATGATAAAATTAAGACACAAAAAAGGCATCAGATTAGTATGACTTCTTGATCCTCCGGTATTGCTTACTGATTGAGTTCGTAATGACGAGGTTGCTGGAACTGGGCGGAAAACCCGTGCATTAGGGGAGGCGGCTAGATAACGACCTGCTGGCGTACTTTCGACCCCTGGGTCGGTAGATACATTAAAATTATGGGTGTGAGATGGTAGCTGATTGACTGTAAGGGTCTCATTTTCGGAGCCTGATTTGGCTCCTAAGCGTCTTGGCGAGAGACCGGGTCCGGAGCCGGCATGAATGGATAGTCGACCACGCATATCGGGTAAACCGAAAGTGGTGCGTCCGTCACCACCATAAATGGTACCAATGAGTGAAAACAGCGCGTCATTTTGTGAAACAGCCAATAATTGTCCGTCGCAAAATGCCCAGCCTCGCGGTGCGAAATTGCCCGCAAACATTCGGATTTCTCCTACAAATGGTTCTGACATAATTAATCCCCTTTAATTTCTAGATGGAAAAAGACCTCGTAAGGCAATGCAAAAATTCACTGCGAGGTATGGTTGCATATTGTTATGCGCTTGGCCGCCGCCCACATTGGTGATGCTGCCGCTTCGCAAAGTGGTTCTATTGGTGCCGGCGTTATAGCCATTGTTGATTTCACCCAAACTGGCGGTATTGGTAGGGATCGGCTGTGGGGTCCCGCCATTGCCTGCGCTCATTTGATGCGTGTGTTGTGGCATTTCAGCTGCACTTAAGGTGTGAGTTTCCTCACCCGATTTTTGTCCTTCGCGGTGTGTTGCGCCACCAGTATCACTGTTACCTACGTGTATCGCAGTGCGCCCACGCATATCAGGTAAAGCAAAACTGGTTCGACCATCACCACCATAGGTTGTGCCTAACAGTGAATACAGCGACTGATTTTGGTTAATGGGCAAGATTTGCCCGTCGCAGAAGGCCCAACCTCGTGGTGCGAAGTTGAAGCCCATCATTCTGACTTCTGCTAAAAATGGTTCTGACATGATTTTCCCCCTTTATAGTTTATATAAATTGACGTTTCAATTGTGTTTATGTTATTTTTTATCACCTGTCTTAAGGGCAGGCGGTACCAGTGCCTGTTTTTCCACAAACCAATGAGGCGTCCAACATAATGCCTGGAAATGATGGAAATGCACCATTGATAAATGTATTACCTTGGCCATTTAAAAGATTGTGACCATCTACACTGGCTGTGCCTGCCGGACAGGCAATGGCAAATTCCCCATTAGGAGATCCAGTAAAGCCAGGTAAGTTGTATGTTGCTGCGCCATTCAGTTGATCTATAAATATGGCGTTCAATCCGAAAATTGCTCCAGAAGCATCCAAACTGTTGTTTTCAATATCCAAACAAGCTGTTCCTGTGGCGGTGCCGCCGCCTGCTAAGGTTGAACTCATTGCCGATAAGGCGAAGCCACCCAGTCCTGACACATTATTGTTGGTGATGTTTGAATTGAAAACACCGTTACCATCATGGGCAAAATCAAGGCCGGCAAAACCATCAATGTTTGCCACCGTATTGTTGTTTACCGTGCTGCTGTGTGCGATGTTTTGTGTTGCGCCAACCAAAATGCCGCTACCTGCCACTGAACCTGATGAAGCGCCCATGGTGCCAATCATATTACCATCTATGGTTCCAGCAACAGCACCACTTCCAGAGACATAATTACTGGTTAGGGCATTGCCGTTGGCATTGTTGAAAGTATTGCCAGTAGCTGTGTAAATGATGTTGATACCCGCACCCGTTCCTGCACCTGACAAGGTTACACCACCACCGCCGGGTACAATATTCGGATGGGTGTTGTTGAATGTATTATTGGTGATAGATATGGTTTGCATAGAGGTGCCTAATGCGTTGGTATTGATGTTATCACCCCGAGCGCCAGCGAATTCAACGCCATTAACTAAAACAGTCGCAATGGCATTACCTGAAGTTTCTAATAATAAGCCGTCATTACCGTTAAAGCTTGCAGGGCTGCCATCTAGGCCAATAACTGCTTGGTTGTTGCTGCTGTCATTGATGGTTAGATCCAGAGAACCTGCCGCATTGATAATGCGTATTTGATCTTCAATACCACCTGATATGTTGTTACCGCTGAGGATAGATACACCAGACAGATTATCAAAGCGAATAGCCGCTTCATCACTGGCTGCTGAGTCACCATTGGTACCATTGATGACTGAATCAATCAGGCTGAAATTATTAACATTTTC
>CALLLZ010000161.1 GCA_938008005.1 uncultured Marinicella sp.
GGTTTATATTGAAACCACCTTGGTTGTATTCAACGACACTCAATTTAACTTGATCGCCTGAGTCCGATTGTAAAGAAACGGGTGTATAGTTAAACGATTCAACCACCTTTTGACTCATTGCATATCCATCAATCATTAAACAAGCGTTGGGGTGAATTTCTGTGTTATCAGGAAATAAGCTCAGTCGTCCAGATGAGCATTTCGCATCAGATTTCCCTAAATTTAATAGTAAAATAAGTGTAAGAAAACCTTTCATATCGTTATTTTAATTTGGATTAAATATTTTAAAGATTGTTGTTACTGCAGTCAAGTTCATTCATTCTAAAGGGCTGAAAAAATAATGTTTTATGAGAGGTAAATTTAATGCCTTGTAATTGATTTTTTTTGTTTAAGTCAAATGGTTATTTTCAGATATACAGTGAATTTCCAGACGCAGATCAGTAAGATATAAGGCTAGTTAAATTTAGGGTTTTGGTGATGAAAAGAAATTTATTGTGTATTGGTATACTGTGTTCGTTTATGCTGATGGGGTGCCAAGAAAAGACTACTGATAATCATGTGTCTGAAGTTGAAGTTAAGACAGTAGATGTTGTAGAACCTAAAACTCCTGAGTTGCTTGATACAACTCCTTTGCAAGCTAATTTTGATCAAAGCGCCATTGCTTTATTCAACGCACGGCCACATTATGCGACAGTTCTGGGTGTAGATGAACGTTTGTCAGGTGGTGCCTATAATGACCGCTTGGATGATTATTCACCTTCTGCAGAAGCTAAATTAAGAAAACAGTTGCGGGCTATTAACCAACAGTTGGCAAATATTGAAGTGACTGAAACAGTTGATTTAGATAACCAAAAGGTGATGATGAATTTAAATCGTTACTTTTCTGGTAACGAAAATTTTTCGATTGGTTATGTGGATTTGTGGATGGGGTTGTCTCCATTTGTGGTTAACCAAATCAATGGCCCTTTAATTGATGTTCCTAATTCTATGGTTAATAACCACAAGATAACTACCACAGAAGACGCAGAAAATTACTTGAAAAGATTAGACGGTTTTGATGCTTTTTTACAAAGTGTGATGGCTAAATTATCAGCAGATGTTGAGAAGGGGTGGGTTGCACCTAAAGTCATTCTACAAAAAACCATAGCGACCTTAGAAGCCTTTATTGCGCCTAAGGCAATTGAGCACCCTTTATATTTGGCTTTTGAAAAACAAGTTAAATTAATTGATGGGCTTGATGTAGAGGGCAAACTTGCTTTATGCAAACGTGCAGCAGAACATATTGATAATGATGTATATGCTGGTTACCGTTTGTTAATTGATGCACAAAAGCAACTGATGGATAGAGCCAGCAGTGAATCGGGTGTTTGGGCGCAACCTAATGGAGAAGCTTACTATGCCGATGCGGTTAAAATGTTAGGGGATACTGATTTAAGTCCTGAACAAATTCATCAAATTGGGTTGGATGAAGTGAAGCGTATCTCAACTGAAATGGATGCTATTTTAGTGGCTAATGGTCACACAGCTGGCACAGTTGGGGTGCGCATGCTAAAAATTAACGATGACCCTCAGTTTTTATACGAAGATTCAGAAGCCGGTAGGGCCGAGCTATTGGCTGATTTGAATGGTTATATTGAAGAAATTAATCTTCGTATGCCTGAATTGTTTGCTACAAAACCACCGTACAATGTTGAGGTGCGGGCTTTTCCAAAAGCCAGAGAAGCGTCAGCTCCTGGTGGCATGTATTCATCACCTAAGATCGATGGTTCACAACCAGGTATTTATTGGATTAATTTACGAGATATAAAAGCCAATGCTAAATTCGATCTTAAAACATTGACGTATCATGAGGCTAATCCAGGTCATCATTGGCAAGTGGCATTGAATCTGGCACAAGAAAGTTTACCTATGGTGCGTAGAATCGCCCCTTATAATGCTTATGTGGAAGGTTGGGCTTTATATTCTGAACTGGTTGCAAAAGAAATGGGGATGTATGATGGTGATCCTTATGGTGATCTAGGCCGTTTAAAGGCTGAACTTTTCCGAGCCGTACGCTTGGTAGTGGATACCGGATTACATCACAAAAAATGGACCCGTGAAGAAGCCATAAAATACATGGCCGAAACCACTGGAACAGTAGATTCTGACGTGGTTGCTGAAATTGAACGTTATATGGTTTGGCCTGGTCAAGCTTTAGGGTATAAATTGGGTATGATTAAAATGGTTGAATTGCGATCTAAAGCACGACAAGCTTTAGGAGAGCGTTTTGACATCAAAGCCTTTCATGACTTGGTGTTGTTGGGGGGAGCGGTCCCAATGGTTGTTTTAGAAGAAAATGTGAACGCATGGATAGCTTCGCAACAGGTAAGGTAGTCAATCATTAAAAAAGAAACAGTCACAAAGAGCAATTGTCCAAGTTGTGCTGAGCCACTGATTGGACAGTTTTGTCATCAATGTGGTGAAAAAAAGTTCGAAGAAAAGGATTTGTCTGCAATGACGGTAAGCCAAGATGTGTTATCTTCATTAACTGAGGTAGATGGTAAATTTATCCATTCATTTTGGCTTTTAATCTGTAAACCCGGGCAATTAACCAAAGATTATATGTCTGGTGTGAGGATTAAAAGGTTGTCACCTTTTCAAATACTGATAATAGCCAACATTATATTTTACTTAATGGCTGTTTATTTGGGGTCATCTGCTTTTACTACCAAACTCGACTTCCATACCAATGCTTCAAATTTTATCCATCAAGCCGTTGCCAAAGAGATGGTTAATGAAACGATCAATCTAAGCGGTGAAAGCAGAGAGGCTTACGCCAAAAGATTTAATGCCAGGGTTGAAGTACAGGCTAAATCATTGGTGATTTTGATGGTTCCTATGTTGGCTTTGGCGATATTTTTTCTGTTCCCAAGGCAAAACAATCCAGCGATAGGTAGTTTGGTATTTGCAACCCATGTATTTACATTCATATTGATGGTTAATACATTTGCCACTCCTTTCATCGTGAAACTGGGGTCTTGGATTGTTGACATATTCACACTGAATGTGAGTCCTGGTTTATTCGAGTTGATTTATTCAGTATTGTTGGCAGTTATGATAGGGACATATTTTTATTTAAGTACCAAAAGATATTTTCAGCAAAGTGTGATATTCAGTATTATCAAAACCATGGTTTTTATTTTTGTGGTGTATTGGGTTTATTTGATTTATAGGATGATTTTATTTTTTACTACTTTTTATACTTTGTGAATCATTTTCATGGCTTCTCAATGTGAAGCATACTTGAGCTTGTGTCACCATTTTTGTTAATGGTGACTAAGTAGAGTACATTGTAGTTTTTATGACTCATTGGTGGGTATTTAGTTTCGTCAATCAAGCGATTCACCATATCTGGAATGGTGTTGCTATGGCCTATGATCAGCACTTTTTGCCCTCTGATTAAGTTGATAAATCTCAATACATCAAATGACATGGGATGATATAACTCAGGTTTTACCGAGCTGTCGTTACTGATCAATTCTGCTGTTTGGATGTTGCGTTTAAATTCAGTGGTGAATACCTGGTCAAATTGGATGTGTTGTAATACTTTCTTCCAGTATTGAGCCCTCTCAATACCAGCAGCAGATAAGTCGGGGTTTTCTGCGGTATCACTGGTTTTTTCAGTGTGTCGGATGATATAAATTTGTGTCACATCAGAAAGTGATTCTTGTTGTCTGTTTGCCGCATTAACGCCGGTCAATTTGTTTTCTCTTGGGTTGTCTAGGTAGTTTTTTATATTGAATCCCATACTGACCAGTAAACCGCCAAAGATCAATGCCCAGGTTGTCGCTTGTAGTAAGGTGATTTCTCTTTTTGAGGCGTTTGCAGGAATGGTTTCTTCATTAACAGGTTCAAAACGATAACCAACCTTGTGAACAGTAACGATGATGTCGTCGCCGATACCTGCTTTTTTAAACATTTTTCTTAACCGAGCAATGGCTGCTGGAATGACCTCAGGGGAACTGGGTTTGTCTTGCCACACCCGATCCATAAAATCGTTACTGTTGACAGTCTGTCCAGCATTTTCAATCAACATTTGCATCACTTCAACTGCTTTGTGATCAATACTCATTTCAACACCGTTAGAAGAGATTTTATGGTCATCAAAATCTAAAATCACGTGTTTGATTTGGTAGGTGTTATTCACAATAAAATTTCTCTTTGGAAAATTATTATTTAATTTATCTACAGATTCAACTGTTTCTGTAGGCACACTTTGTTAATTCAAATAATTATTATAAAGCCTTAAGGCCTTTGAAACAAAAGAATTTAATTTCATTGACTAGAAAAGCCATCTGTGAAATTAATGTTATGAAAACAATGTATTTGTTTTTACATTAACTTCACTTTCATTTCTTATAATTGGTTCTTAGCATGATGTTTTTAACCTGAATATTCAATTAATAAGTTGTTGTATTTAATTTTTTGATGAGAGTTTTATTATGAAAACAGAAAAAAATATTGAAGTATTGAATGGCATCACTCGAACATTAATAGACAGCTGCAAGGGCTACCAAATGTGCCAACAAATAGCCAGAGAAAGTCAGTTTTTACATGCGGAGCTTAAAAAAAAACACGCTGAAAGAAAAAGTTTAGTCAAAGAATTTCAAACTGAAATAATCAATTTTGGTGGTAAATATGAAGAAAAAGAAAGCCAATCCGGTGCGATACACAAAGGATATATTCAATTCATACATAAATTCAAAGAAGATGAAAAGGCAGCAATAGATGCATTAAATACAGGGGAAGTTTTTTTGGCTGAGCACATTGAGTCTAAGTTAAACGAAGATGGGCTATCTTCCGATTCAATTAATTTGCTTAGAAAGGCATACATTGAAACACTATTAAGCGAAAAGTTTACATATTATTTGAATGGTTAACTGGAAAATATGGATGTTTATCTCAATGGTGTTTGGACTTTGGGAAGCAATGAATCATGCCATTTTTGGTGTTTGATCGATCAAATACACAATAATAATTATTAATAAGCGGTAGTCCACAGATGGTTTGGTCAGGCCATTGAGGCAATTGGTTCATTAGCATAAACATCCAGTTACCTGGTTTTTGAGCATGTTGTTGCCAGTAACATGTTGGTGGAATTAACAATTTGACAGGTTCATCGTTGTTGCCTGAGAAATTAAGAGAAATGTCAGGCCATTTGTTGAGTTCAATATTTGGGTTCAGATAACTCTTGTCTGTTTTGAAAGCGGTTTGAGCCTTTTGAACTTGGTGAGGGAAGTTTTTATTGATTTGTTTCAAACAATCCATGACATAAGTATATATACTTTTCTGCAACACCAGAAAGCTACAACCTGAGTCGATGATGGCATTGGAAAAAAAATTATTTATTTTTTCTGACTGCAGAGGAGGGGCCGTATACGATGGGAAACCATCTACTTGGCAGCTGAGGAGCTCTGTGTTGTAATATGCGTCGTGAACTACTTTAAGGCTTGAAGCGGGTGAATCAGGAACTTTTGCACCTATTATAAACTCGCCCTGGTTTAACTGTTCATTCGCGATTTCCTCTTGAGTCAATCCATCCCTTGGAACATAAACAATTGAGCGGTGTGTAGATAAAGCGAATTGATTGGTTGTTATTTTATTTTCTTCAAATGCAGTGAATAAAGGTGTGATGTCCTGTTCGTTAAATTGACGCAGGTATTTTTTGAAAGCTGCGACACTGGTGGTAGAAATTTGGTTATGAAATGGCCAAGGATAGGTTGAGTTTAGAGGTGGTTTCTGTTGGTTTAAATATTGGCTTACATCATAGGATTTATTTAAGTGGTGATATGCAAGTCCCCAAATGCCATCTGCTTGTTGAAAACTATTTGGTTGGCTGTCTAAGGCTAATGCCAAAGGTGCATCTTCAAGAATGAGTTCTTGGTCATGATTTAATTCTACTTGGCTATGAATGACAGGTCCGGCCCAAC
>CALLLZ010000162.1 GCA_938008005.1 uncultured Marinicella sp.
TACTACCGAATTTATTTACAACTGGGGCACTTTTTGCCGGTTACTACTCGATCATTGCTGGTATTCAAGGCAAATTTGAGATGGCGTGTTTTTGTATTTTTATCGCAGCATTACTTGATGCTCTAGATGGCCGTGTAGCACGTTTAACCAATACCCAGTCTGAGTTTGGTGAGCAGTATGACTCATTATCTGATTTGGTTTCTTTTGGTGTTGCTCCCTCTTTGCTAATGTACAACTGGTCGTTATACCACTTAACGACTGTACACCCAGTAATGGGTAAAATTGGCTGGTTGGCCGCATTTATTTTCGCCGTCAGTGGTGCTTTGCGTTTGGCTCGCTTCAACACTCAAATTGGCGTGATTGATAAAGCTTATTTTCAAGGCCTACCTTCACCTGCAGCAGCAGCAGTGGTCAGTTCTTTTGTATGGATATGTGTAGATCTTGAATTGGTGGGTGCTGATTTAAAATATTTAGCCCTACCCATAACAGTGATTACTGGCTTATTGATGGTTTCTAGATTCAGGTATTATTCATTCAAAACCATTCCATTCCGCGAAAATGTTTCTTTTATTTGGATTTTATTATTGGTGTTGATCTTTGTACTATTGACCATTAAAACAGCATGGGTTTTGTTTGTGGTGTTTTCTGCATATGCCATATCCGGCATCGCGATAACCATTCTCAGTATCAAACGCAAAAGAACCCATAAAAAAGCTGCCCAATTAAACAGTCAAGACACCAAGACAAAAAAAGACACTGAACAAAACGCCGATGAAAGCTGATAACACATTTTTCTCAGACAACAACACTGATCCCACTCAACAATCAGCTGGCACATTAGAGCAGTTAACCTTGTTGGCAGATATGAGCCAAGACTTTGTGATGTCGATGGATATCAATGACATCCTTATGCGTGCTGTTGAACGGATAAAAACTTATATGGCAGCCGAAGCAGCCAGTATTTTTTTAGTTGACCGGGACAACCAAAATTTAATTTGCAGGGCCAGTGCTGGACCTGTAGATGTCACAGACATGGCCATCAATACAGAAAACGGCATCGTTGGGCGAACATTTACCACTGGTGAAAGGCAAATGATTATTGACGCTAAAAGAGATGCTGACTTTATCTGTCATGTAGATTCATTAACCGGATTTCAAACTCGCTCTGTACTCTGCACACCTTTAATTATTCAAGGCAACACCATTGGCGTACTCCAAGTACTCAATAAACTAGATGAAGAACTGTTTCAAACTCGAGACAGCGATATCTTGCGAGTATTGGCCACACCCATTTCATTGGCCGTACAAAATGCCCGTTTCACTTTGAATTTAGTGGAGCAAAAGCGCATCAAGAAAGAATTAACTCTGGCTCGAAAATTACAACGTTCCTTACTCCCTAATCGAGTTAAACCACCGTTTCCAGTTGTTGGCACCAACATATCGGCCAACGAAGTCTCTGGTGATTTTTATGATTATTTTACCCTTAATGACGGCACTGTTGGCTTTATCATTGGTGATGTATCTGGCAAAGGTTTAGATGCATCAATGTTGATGGTCCGTGCCAGCAGTTTATTGCGCTGGATAGGTAAAGATCAATTACCACCAGGTCAATGGCTGGCTAAAGCCAATAAAGAGCTTTGTGAGAAGGCTTCACGAGGTTTATTTGTTTGTGCTGCAGTTGGATACTACCATCCAAAGACCGATGTGGTTACTTGGTCAAATGCAGGCTTGCCTCCGGTTATCTTTAAATGCCCTAAATGCACCATTAAAACTTGGACTGCAGATGCACCACCTTTGGGTATTAAAGTCAGCGATTTATCTTTTGAGCAACAAAGTATGCAACTCAACCAGGGTGGTTTATATCTGTTAACCGATGGTTTAACAGACGCCCGAGACGGTGACAACCAAAGACGTGAGCTAGAAGGGATCATTGAAGACATCAAGAACACCGAATCAGAGTCTCCTGAAGTACGTATTGGAAAACTCATCTCTTCTGCCAGAAGACATACCTTAAATGATGATGCCACCGTATTGTTGATTGAAAAACGCGATCATCTTCAAGAAAAAACTTTGGTCGCCGAACAGTTCAAGGCCAGTGCTTGTGAACTTAAACAAATCAGGCATAAGATCATGCAAGTGTCTGAAAAAGCCGGTTTCGATCAAGCTTGTTGCCAACAAATTATCCTCAGTATGGATGAAGCCATCACCAACATCATTCGCCATGCATATAAAGGTGTCAGTGACGGTGAAGTAGAACTCGAAATCAAACAACAAAACAAAACCCTGGTATTTTATCTAAGGGATTTTGCACCCGAAGTTTATGACAGCTCAATCAGGCCCAGAGATTTATCCAATCCCTTACCAGGCCAAATGGGCATTAATTTCATTGATAACGTAATGGACTCTTGGGAATTTGCCACCCCCAAAGATGGCTATGGAAATTTACTCATCATGAAAAAAGAAATTGAATAAAACGCAACGTTTAAATCATAATCATAACCCGTAGTGCATTTAGGACAAATTAACTAAAGTTAAGTTGAAAAAAGTCAGTTTTTCATATTTTCGAACTGCGTTCGAACCCGCTTCGCTATGGATTACCCGGTCAAGCCGGGTAAT
>CALLLZ010000163.1 GCA_938008005.1 uncultured Marinicella sp.
TAGCGGAACAGGCTTTGTTGATTGGAATCGTTAAAGGTCCTTCCTGGTACAATCCATATCGTCAGACTAAGCGGGCCCTGTTACGCCGAGATGTGGTGTTGAACAGTTGGCTAGAAACTGGTGTCATTGATAAGTCACAACACCAAACGGCTAAAACTTCGGCGCTTGGCTTGTCAAAAAGCAGGCAATTGAAAACTGACTTTGATGATTATATGGATGTGGTCAAAGCGCAGATCAACCAACAGTTTTCTTTATCAGACTTACGAAGCAACGGACTGCGAATATTCACTGCTATGGACCCCTACATTCAGTTCAAAACCACACAAACAGCGAGAAAAACCAGTGAATGGTTAGATGCTGAAATTGAAAGTGCCATCCTAGTCAGCGGTGCCAATAATGGAGAGTTGTTGGCTGTTTCTGGTTCAAAGAGTGCCAGTTCTCACTACAATCGGGCTTTGTTGGCAAAACGACAAATTGGTTCATTGATCAAACCAATGGTGTATTTGGCAGGTTTAGAATTATTGCCTGGTTTCAGCCTTGAAAGTACTTTGAATGACGCACCAATCACCCTTAAAACGAAAGATAAAAAAACCTGGCGGCCTAACAACTGGGACAAAAAGAGCATGGGTTTAATCAGTGCAGAAGATGCTTTGGTTTACTCGCGAAATCAGGCGACGGTAGATTTAGGGCTCAAAATAAATTTGACCAGATTCATTAAGTTTTTGCAACAAATGGGTCTTCAGGTTCAGCGCAACACCCATCCTGCCTTATTTTTAGGCGCCATAGAGTTAACACCTTTTGAGGTACAGCATTTGTTTGGTATATTTTCATCTCGTGGTGCCAACCAATTCATCAACACCATTCGTTACGTCACTGATAAGGACAACAATATACTCAGTCGATCTAACCAAGCCATGGGTCATTCATTGTCCACTAACCATATTGATAGCATTAATCGTGCAATGAATCAGGTTACCTTGCGTGGTACCGCCAAAAAGCTGACCATGGGTTTTGGTCTAGTAAGCCCGTTGTTTGGTAAAACCGGCACCACCAACCAGGGTAAAGACAGTTGGTATGTTGGGTTTAATCAAGAACTTTTGGCCACCGTTTGGGTTGGACGGGATGACAATAAGGCGACCGCCTATTCTGGCAGCAGTGGTGCGCTGGTTTTATGGGGACACTTGTTTAATAACCTTTGAACCAAAGCCGGGGCTTTATTAAATTTTAATTGTTATATGGCTTGATAAATTAGCCGCAAAAGCTATGATTAAGCGCTATGCAAAATAACATCTATATTTCCAACAACAAACAACAGCAAATAACACGCACTGGTGACTTTTTCTCTGTTTTGATTAGAGTGTTTTTTTTGACAGTGATGGTATTTATGTTAAGCCATTGTAGCAACCGAAAAGCCGGTGTTGATGAGGTAGACGTTGGTGAAACAGTTCGCGATCCAGCGGAAGATAATGATTCCTTGATTCAAGTGACTCCATTGGTGCCAGCGGCGGTTATGACATTAATACAACAGGCCGACGAACAATTGAGTGGAGGTGGTGTGACAGATGCCATATTAACCCTCAAAAGAGCTTTGTCAATCAGCTCAACTTCCGCTTTGGTGCAACAACATTTAGCGGAAGCTTACTTGGCAGATGCAGATTACAAACAAGCCATGTACTGGTCAACTTTAGTTGTTAATCAAGGTCCAGACCAAGGCTCATTATGTGAGCGATCAAGAAGAGCCCAAGCTCTGGCAGCGGAATTATTGAATGAAGTTGAAATTCAAGCTAGAGCCTTGGATTCGATTGCAAGTTGTTCCACCCAGCAGCCAAACAGATACTGATGCAGTCAATTGATAAACTGCTCGGCGCAGGTGGTTTATTTGAGCAAAAGATAAGCTCGTTCAAACCGAGAACTCAACAAATTGAAATGGCCGAACAAATTGCCAAGGTGATCGAAGAGCAAGCCGTTTTAATTGCTGAAGCAGGCACAGGTACAGGTAAGACGTTTGCATATTTATTACCGGCTTTGGTTTCTGGAAAAAAAATAATTGTTTCTACCGGTACCAAAACATTACAAGATCAGCTGTTTAGTAAAGACATTCCAAAGTTATTGGAC
This sequence comes from uncultured Marinicella sp., assembly GCA_938008005.1. GTDB lineage: Bacteria > Pseudomonadota > Gammaproteobacteria > Xanthomonadales > Marinicellaceae > Marinicella. The sequence continues at coordinate 2,116 of CALLLZ010000163.1, forward strand.
ATATTGGAGATAAAACCCAAAGTTCGATTACTGAAAGGTCGAAATAACTACCTGTGTTTGGATCGTTACCACAAATCAGCAATGATGCCTGTGAGTCGTTATCAGGAAAATAAGAGTTTGTTTAAGTACCTGAAAAACTGGGTTCACCAAACCAAAATTGGTGAAACAGCGGAGCTCACCGACCACATTGAAAACCGCATGTTATTGTTTAATATCACATCGACACCAGAAAATTGCTTGGGCTCAGATTGTGACCATTACAGCGATTGTTTTGTTTATAAAGCCAGAAGGCGTGCGCTTGATGCTGATTTATTGGTGATTAACCATCATTTATTGTTTGCTGACATGGCGATTAAACAAGGTGGTTTTGGAGAGTTGTTACCTAAATCTGATGTGATCGTGTTGGATGAGTCGCATCAAATACCAGAAATTGCAGGTCGTTTTTTCAGTCACTTGCTCAGCTCCAGGCAGTGTACAGAAATACTTAATGATTTGATGACCGAGGCCGGTGAAGTGGATGCTGCTTTTGCTGCAATCAGTGAACCACATGAACAGCTTAAGCGGGCATTGCGTGATACTTTGTTATCGATGAGCCAAATGCCCGAACGAGAAAGCACTAAACGTTTGTTCCAAACCCCTATTATCATTGAAGTGTTTGATTTGTTGTTGCACCAAATGGGTTTGTTGGTGGAGGCATTAGAGCCACTGGTGGTTCAAAGTACAGGCTTACAAAACTGCTATTTGCGGCTGACTGCTCTGGTTGATTTGTTGCAAGATATGATGCAACAAGGTGAAAACAATTTCATCTATTGGTTCGAAGCCAGAGACAAGTATTTTGCTCTACACAAATCACCGCTGGAAATAGCAGATCCTTTAAGAGAATTCAGAGCCGCTTTTGAAACCAGTTGGGTGTTGACTTCGGCGACCCTTACAGTTAATAACAGTTTTGATCATTTTCAAAGCCAAACAGGTTTTGATGATGCGCAAACTTTGTTATTGGATAGTCCTTTTGATTATCAAAAACAAGCACTGATGTTGTTGCCAAAAACTTTGCCAGAGCCTAATGACTTTGAATTTAATCCAGCCATGTTTGCGTATGTGTTACCGTTAATTGAAAAAGCAAAAGGTGGGGTTTTTTTCCTTTTTACGTCACACCGCTCATTACAAATGGCGGCTTATTACTTTAAAGATAAAATAGATAAGCCTATATTTGTGCAAGGCCAAGGTGACCGCAATCAAATGCTTGAAGATTTTCGCCAAGCGGGAAATGGTTTGTTATTGGGGGCAGCGAGCTTTTGGG
>CALLLZ010000164.1 GCA_938008005.1 uncultured Marinicella sp.
AGTCAGCGAATTGGGTTGGTACGCAGTTTACAACGTTGCACCCACACCACCGAGTGGAGATGATTCGAAAAAGGTTCTTACGCAAAAAGAGGAGGTGTAATGTTTGATTTTATTGACAATATAATTCAAAGTAAACCTGAAGATTGGAACTTTCAAGTCGGTGATGGTAAAGCATTAATTATAGCCAGATTAGAGGCGGAAACTACAATTCGTATCTATGTTGATAACTCCGACAATTTTGGCAATCAGGCAAGCAGTGTTTTGGTCATGCAAACATTGATTGATGATTATGGTTTTCAAGGGGCCGGTAAAACTGTATGGATGGTTTACAAAACAGAAAATAGTGATAAGACTCGTGAAAAGCTGTCACTATTAATTAAAGGTTTTAATGCAGCTGATCCAGCTGCAACGGCTGTCTATAATGGAACTGCTATCAACTTCACAACCATTGATAATTTAGCTGATGAACAAATTAACTATGGTTTTTCTGGGGCTGGCAATCCTGATCCTGACCACTCGGATATTTCAAACTATTTTGCTGTTCAATTAAAAACAAAGGTATTTCTTTTGCTGCAGCCCTATCTGTGGGATTTAGATGGGCCAGATGAAATTGAATATGGTGCGCCTTATCAAGAAAACGCTGCTTATAAATTGGCATCAGCCGATGGAGCAGGGGAAGATTTTTCCAGTCGAGGTTGGTACATAAAAGAGGAATATTGGACCCCTACTGCTGATGATTGGGCCTACTATTCCAACCCAGATTCTCCAGGAGTTGACCAAGGGTTAGCTGCTCGGGTTACTTTAGCCCAAGTATTGACGCAGTTTGTTAAAGATCCAACAAAAAACGTAAAATTTCTACCAGCTTACGGTATAAAAGGCGTTTCCGAACCAGTTGATGGCACTGATCCTCCTTACTATCAGAATCAAATGTTATTGCCGCCCGATCAGGTTTTACCAACGGTGGTTTCTACGGCGCTGGGTGGTAGCGCCTTAGATAACAAGACCCCGGCGATTGTTGTCAGCATGAATACCAATATGGATGATATCAGTTATGTGAGTTCGTATCAGGTAAGTACAGGTGGAGCAACCAGGTCAGAAGAATCAGCTCAGCAAAGTTTTGACACTGCTACCGCCAATAAAGAACAAGCAGAAACTGCACTTCTTGAGGCACAACAAGCCAGTAAGGATACTGGACTATTACAAGAGACATTGGATGAAGCGACATCAGCATTGGCAACTCAGAGTATAAACAACAATGATCAGAAACAAGCTAAAACGACACGGGTGGATTGGCTTACTGAGCGCAATGCTGTCGAAGGAGTCACTTTTCTTTCCAGTATAGTCCGTCCATCACCAGGAGGTGGAATGACGCCTGCTGTAACTCCTGGTACTTTGTCCGCAGCACTGACACACCTTGTTTCTCCTGGGGCTTCTACTCCAGCAGTGCTGTATTTAGAACTGGGTTCTTTGCCAAAGGTGATTTTTAGTTACGTCATGTGGTTGGCAACACTACCCAATGTATTCGAGGGAGCAAATTCTGCCATTCTTGCCTTGAATCAAGGAAAAAGTTACCTTCGAATGAAGGATGTGACTTGGGATCAACCAGGAAATGAAGACCCTAAAGATTTAGGGCGATACCCTTCTGCTTGGGCACCAGGTGCTGATGCTTATGACCCGGTTCACATGCAGAGTATTGCAGCAGCAGATGGTGTGACTGATGCACTCTTGTCAAGCCCAACTGAACCCGCTGCAAATTTTCTCCCAAACGTTACTGCAACAACTAAATACTTAAGAGATTCTTGTATTACCCCAGAAGAATCCTTGACTGCTTATTATGCAGCCATCAAAGGGTATTATCACAATTCGGTTAATGGCAAGTTGGAAATTGGGCTTTCGTACCTGAATCAAGCTGCTATCAATATTGGAATACCTCCTCCGGAGTAAATAGCACCAGAGCCTATATACACAATGATATTCGAGAACCCTAAGGAGGAATTATGACACTTTACGAGCTATACCAGGAAATCAGTAATAAACTTGCATCAGGTCATGTTGATTTGGTCCCTGGTATTCTTTCGGATGGAAGTATCTCGAAATTTTATCAATCGATTTCTATAACAAACGCCTTGGTTATCGATCATCCATCCTTAGAGCCACCAACAGCTGACCCGTCACTTAAAGAATTTGTTTTGCTAGGAAAAACGGCTTCTTTAGGAACTGCAGATGGCGTTGAATTAGACGCTAAAATAACCTTCACGGAACAGCTTGGAGCAATTCATTCAGTGGGTGACTATCGCACCGAACTGCAATGGAATCTTGCAGGTGTAGAGTGGTTCGGGCTCACTAAACCTGGGTTCATAGTTAATGCGGGTGATGGATCTACACCAGCCTATGGCGTTTTGGGCGGCTCACCCTCATGTTTGCAAAGCCTTTTTCTTGGGATTCAGCTTCCATTACAGGGAAACACCTGGATATTTGATGGTGTATTTGACCAACCAGTTGGAATTTCAGACGTGATTCAATTGGCTGGGGGTATCAACCTCGCTAACAGTGTGCCACCGCCATTAAATACGATTACATCAATCGGCGTTTCGTCAGCCAATTTAACCTATAACGTAGCTGATACCACTTTGGAGAGTTTTTCATTCATTGTGAGCCAAAATGATCCCAATGAGTTGTTTACACTTTTTCCATTTCTTCCTGGGTTTCCGCAAGTAGGTGGACTTAATTTCAATTTTGTTGTTATTGATCCAGTGCACACACGTCAAACCCAATTTAGTTTTTCTGGTCAAGTTGTTTTTCCAACCAATGATACGGTTTCGGATGGGGTTTCGCCAACGATGACAATCAGTGGTTCTTTACCCAACTTCACCATTCAAGGTTCTCTTGATGATAATGGCGCATTGCTCTCTGTTGATGATATTTTGCATATTATCTTACCACCAGAAATAAATACTGGTATACCCGGTGGTTTTAAAACGCTGACCTTTTCGGCAGATACACCAAACGATAAATACAGTTTTGCTGGAACCTTTAATGCTGATTGGGACATCACAGTTGAAACCTCACTTTTTACTGTTCCATTGGTCATTAAAGAGCTGTCCATGTCGTTACAACGAGCAGGTAAGAACAATGGTGGCTCATTTGGTGGCATGATTCAGATTGGTGAAGACGATGTTGAGGGTACTTTTCAGCTTTCAATGATGGCCAGTACACCCATAGGCAGCACCGACTGGACTTATCGAGGGTGGTTATCAGAAGGCACAATAGATTTGGCTGCACTGTTATACACTTTCAGCAAAGGGGTGTTTAAAGTTCCTGCGTCGGAATTTAATCTGGTCATTGATCAATTGAACGTCGAGATTTCAAGTGGTGGCACTTATAATTTCGAAGTCGGCGCTGTGATGACATTACCGTTTGGCATTGGCGATGTTAAAGGTTTTCTTGGGGTCTATTCTGATGGCGTGATTCCTGCTGGTTCGGGGATTAAAGCGTCAAATGCTGCACTGGATAGAAGTCAATTTTTAGCACTTCCTCCGGTGCTATTTTCTGATTCTGAATCATCTTGTTCGGTACTCACCGCCGACTCTGAGCAGAAACCGGCGTATCGAATGATGGCCGCTTATCATTTTATGAATATTGACTGGACTTTGACGGTTGATATGAAAAATGACAATGAATATCGCTATTTTCTCTCTCTCTCTCAATACCTGACTGGAGAATACATTCGAGAAGAAGCCAAAAAACAAAGTGTCATTACCATCAAGTTTGGTGATGTTTCTGTGGGCGATATAGTGGCCTTGTTACTTTCATGGGCAACACCTGGGGGGCCTCGGTCGTTATCGGCACCTTGGGATCTATTAAACAGTATTCCATTGAACAATCTTGAGATTGTCATCACCATGCCTGATGACAAGGCCAAGCGAAACACCATTGCAGTTAAATATCCGGTTAACCTCAATTTAGGTCTTTTCACCTTAAATTACATTAATTTCACCTATCAACCCAAAGAAACCGACCCGAGTAAATATGAAGTGATGGTGGAATTGGATGGTCAATTTATCAGTGGTGAACCTATTCCTAGTTGGGATGCCACAGATCCAAACAGTGCACCAACGCCACCTGGAACGGGTAATAAATATCTGGATATTCGACTCTTGGCGTTGGGGCAGCACGTCACAGTGGAAGGCTATCAAGATTTTACTTCAGTGGAAGATGCGATCAATGCCATGCGTTCTTTGGAGCCACCGAAGAATGACACCTCGCTACCGGTTTCGGCTAACCCCAGCAAAGGTCAGCCGAAATTTGATCCGAACAGCAATTGGTTGGTGGGGATGAATTTTGGTGTGCTTAGGTTTGGTGGTGACGGTGATGAAAGCCAGGTTTCAAGCAATGAGTTAGCGGTTGTTGAGCCCAGCAAAGCGGGCTATTTGTTAGATCTCTCTATTATATTTAACGACCCGAATCTGTATGCGCTTCGATTTGCCCTGGATGGGCCAGCAGCCAAAGTCTTAGCTGGTCTTTCGTTTGAGATCATGTATAAAAAAGTGTCCGATTCGATCGGTATGTATCAGGCGAAACTTTCGCTACCAAACTCAATCAGGCAGCTTCAGTTTGGTGCCTGTGGTGTGACCATTCCTAATTTCGGAGTGCAGGTTTTCACCAATGGGGATTTCCTGGTTGATATTGGGTTTCCGTATAACAATGATTTCAGTGTATCATTTTCGGTCCAAGTTCAGGCTGGACCACTGCCACTGATTGGATCAGGTGGTATCTATTTTGGTAAACTCAGTTCAGCGACCACTTCTTTGGTTCCCACAACCACATGTGGGTCTTTTAATCCCGTCATTGTGTTGGGTGTTGGGCTTCAAGTTGGTCTCGGAAAAGACATCAATATCGGGATCATGCAGGCCGGATTTTCATTGACGGTTTTTGGCATCATTGAAGGGGTGTACGGTGCGTTTAATCCATTTGATACCAACCAAGAGTCATCCGATTACTTTATGGTTAAAGGAACACTTGGAATTATTGGTCGGCTTTATGGCACGGTAAGTTTCGCCATAATCAGTGCTGATTTTGAGGTGCTGGTCAAAGTGTATGTGACGGCATCATATCAGTCGTATGGATCAATGCCGATTTCAATTGTTGCGGCCGTAGCCATCAGGCTCACCGTTAAGATAAACCTGGGGTTTTTCTCCATCAAAATTCACCTGTCTTTCTCTGCCACAGTTAAGGAAACATTGGTTATTGGTACCGACAACAGTGCCAATGCGCCTTGGAATCTGTGTAGCTCTGGCAATGTGGCGCTTATTGAAGCGCGTAAAAATCTTCATGCCCTTCGCGCCGCTTACCTTCCACAGAACCGCAAACGATTAAGAATGACAACCCTTCCTCATGATGCAGTGGAAGATAAACCTTCACTAACGATCTATTATGGTCCGGCTCAAACGGTTGCCAATAAATCCACATCAGGACCATTAATTGACCAGACCAGTAAAATCGATAATCTGTTTTACATAGATACCGGCGATTCTTCTTTTGACAACCTTTGTTATGAGTTGTTTAACTGGCTGGTTACTTCTTATCATCCGGAAACTGTCACACGTAACAACATATCTGACACCATTATCACTTACAACGATCTGCTCGATATATACCATGAACTTACCGATGACAATGTTTTAACGCCTTTGAGCGTTGCCCAAATTGATGCGTTTTTAAATGACCATGTGGCAGTAACTGTAACAGCGGCAGATCCAACCAGTTCGTCGGATATCACCGCAGCAGTCTTCCCAGTTCCACCAGAAGTGACGATTACAGTGCCTGGTGGTAAAACCCGAACGTTATCAACCTTCACTACATGTGATGATAAATACATTGCGACCATGAAGGCATACTTTAAAGACCTTCAAATGCAGGTGGAAAACGACTTGGTTGGCGACATAAGTGCCGCCAGAAAGATGCGCATCATTGAAGATCAAACATTCACACTTTCGGCTGCCGGCCTGGTATTCCAAGATTTCTTTGTGATGATGAGTAGTCAGCTGATTGAGTACGGTCTAGATGCCATGAGCCAATATAAATATCAACTGAATGAGGCTGCTGCCAATTCGTTGACTGGGATTGTTGCTTGGTCTGAAGGAATGGTTGATCCTACTGGCGGCAATAAGAATGACCTTACAGTTGATGTGATAGCGGAGGCAAATAAAGATGCACCACTAACAGGCGGGCTAGGTATAGCTGTTACTGGATTGACATATCAGGTAAATAGTTCAACCTTGTTACAAACTGTGGTGGATTTATATGCTGATGCATTTACAGTAGAGGCTTTGATTGAAGAGAACGACACCACACAGTATTTAATTAACGGTGGAGTAACCATTACCAATGCAACCACTGGAGCAACGCTGGTTACAGAGAGCAATTCAACATTCCAATCACTCAAGAGCACAAGTGGTTGGTCAGATGCTGAGTTGGCAGCCGCCACAGCGAGTTTGGCAGGCCTTCTTACCCAGATGACGCTGATGTATTTACCTGTGGTAACCCACACAACAGCTACAGGCAACACCGATACCTTTGCTGTCATTGCCAGTCAGTATGGAACAACACCTTCGGATATGGCCAGTACAGCTTCGAATCAAGCATTATCACCTTTGTTTTATACCACCACAGATGAGCCAAAATACATTGATCTGCCACATATGATTTGTCTGGATGTTTCTGCCATCACCACCGAAATTAAGAATTGCAACAGTCTTGATCAGCTTTCGGGTATGGTGAGCCGTTTCTTGGTATATGGAATGAGACTTCCCGTCGGTAGTGACACAGGTCTTACATTTAACGATCCTGATGATATGCCATGTGCTCACAGTGTTGATTGTTCCATGTATTCAGTCACCGGACAGCAATTTGACCTACCCACTACTTTAGCTGATGGAGATGGCGTTTCCATGGTTGCGACAGACAATGCGCCTGCTTGGCTAAAAAGTGGTATCGGAGAAGGGGCGACAGTTACATTCTCTGCTGACATGATCGAAATAATGAATGCCGTTTTGACAGAAGCCCAGACCAAAGGCGTGCAACCTGAAGTTGATCATCTTGGGATTGCTCCCATGCGCAATGAGCAGCCAGTGCAATATGATTTTTCTCAGGCAATTCTGTGGCAAGCAGATGGTTCTGTGTTGTTACCATATGGCTCTGTTCCACTTGACGAAAAAGCGCCAGCGACACATATTTGGCCATTTTCTACTGGTCTTTTGGATTATTTACCGAAGACGGGTGTCGGCTTACCCAATCCTAAGCTTGCATTAAAAACAGGCAGTGTCGATCTATCTACAGGTCAACGAATCATATCAGACGCCAGTTATTATGGTTTTGGTTCTTTGGTTAATGTGACAATCAAGTTGATTCCGAATGGCAGTAACGCGTACACCTATGAACTAGAAGGTGCTGATGAATCAGGCGTCATGATCTTAGAACGGTTGCTGGCGGTGAGTAGCAGCACAGACATGCCAGTGCAAAACATGACCCTGCTTTATCCACCTAATGCTTCTTCTGGAGCTGATTCGGGATTGGTATCTGATTCCCAAGCTGCCATCGCCACATTCATCACTCAGGGGAACCTCTCAACTTATACTAACCCGGCTGGATTTGCGGCTGCTTTTAAAACCGAGGGGTCTTCTCAACCACAAGGGCTACTCAATACCACATATGATTTTATTAAAATGTTGTGGGAATGCAGCATTACTCGATCTGGCGGTTTTTATCTTTATTATGAAAATAAGGAGAAACAAACAGGGTTTCCAGATCTTATTTTCAATGAAAATGGGGAGGCAACTTTAGATTTATTAATTACTTATGCTGATACAGGAGAATTGATCAAGCCAAATCTTTTGTACGACTACATGAATGTGGCGATTACTGGGCAGAACATAAACCCCAGTTCCGAATCGTTGTTTGGTGAAGCAGAATCATTACCAGTCGATGTTGTTATCACCCAAGGTGATTCGCTGGCTGCAATTGCACAACGGCTCAATTTGCCGGTGGGAGAGGCAGCAGCACTTCTTGGCAGTGTGCCTTTGGAGTCCACCACATCGCTGATATTAAATGATTTAATTTATCAAGTTGGCAGCACTGCACCTGCAGGCGATGTGTCTACAATCGCCACCTACTTCGGAACCACTGTCGCTGCATTAGAAGCGGTGAATGCGGATAGGGGGATTGATTTTTCAGCACCGATACCAATGTGGGTTGCTTTGCGTATTCCGCAGGTCAATTATTTGGTGTCTGAGGGTACAGCAGGCCACACGCTGGCTTCAATAGTGACATACTATGGTGCCCAGCTGCCTCAGTTGGCTAGCGATAACCAAACAACTCAAGGACTGTTTGCCCCCACGAGCTTGACAGTTGATGTGCTATTCTCGAATATCAATACAACAACACCGGCTGGTTGTTTGGCTCTGGAGTTGAACCGCCAAAATCCTGGAGAACTTCCAGCACCAGGGTCTACAGACTACTCTAAAACTTATCTCCAATTGGACTATAACTTGCTTTCATATCGATTTGGAGGCAGTCAGTTGTATAACGACTCCTTCCCTGATACCAATTGGGGTATTCCGATTGGCCCGCAAGTTCAAGAAGAGGCGAATAATATCAATGAAAAAATTAAGTCACAATTGGTTGAAGACTATGAGAGTACTTGGGAATACGCGAAATCGGTGCCAGCGTTTAGTGTTCTGAATGGTCCTGCGGTTAATGAATATGGCGCACCGCCACCGTCAGCGGGTGACCCTTATTCGGTTTTAAATAAAATTGCACAAGTGGAATTTGTCTGGCGGGATCTATATGGTAACGAGACTGTTACGCCGATCTCTGATCCTGTACTCTATCCAGAGGCCCCGAAGAACGCTCCCCCTGCTCTTTTGGGTTACACCGATGCACTTATTCCATTGTCAGGGTGGCCGAGTATCGTGCCGCAGTACTTGTTTAAACAGATCAAGGA
>CALLLZ010000165.1 GCA_938008005.1 uncultured Marinicella sp.
ATATGAAGATTTGGTTGTTGATATCGAACAAGAACACCAAGGTTCGGTCATGGAGCAATTACTTGGTCGTCGTGCAGAAGTAAAAGACATTGTGCCAGATTCAACAGGCCGTGTTAGATTAACCTTTATCATTCCAGCACGTGGTTTGATAGGTTACCAATCTGAATTTAAAACAACCACTTCTGGGTCAGGCATATTGACTCATGTATTCGACCACTACGGAAGGAAGTTAAACACCATAGAACGTACACGTAAAAATGGAGTCTTGATTTCTAATGGCACCGGCAAAGCATTGGGTTTTGCCCTATGGAATCTACAAGAGCGTGGACGTATGCTGATTAATGCCAATGTAGATGTTTATGAAGGTCAAATTGTTGGTATCCACTCTCGTGACAATGACTTAACAGTTAATCCTTTAAAGGGTAAACAGCTGACCAATGTACGTGCTTCAGGTAAAGATGATGCAATTAACTTAGTGACTCCCATTCAAATGACATTAGAGCAATCAATGGAGTTTATTGAAGATGATGAGTTAGTTGAAGTCAGTCCAGATGAAATTCGCATTCGCAAAAGACACTTGCTCGAACATGAAAGAAAACGTGCCAGCCGAGAAGCATAAAGCTTCGTAGCTAAATAAAAAAGCCACTTAAACAAGTGGCTTTTTATTTACTCATGTTTAAAACTGGTTTTACAACGATCATTACTGGCTGATGAAGTCATAACTTTTTTCAGCTGCCAAACCTAATTTATCAGTCGCTCGAATACGTAAAGTTGGGTTTCCACTGGGCAAATCCAACATTTGATTGCTGTACCGCTGCCACTTCTCTCCATCCCAGCTATAATCGATCTCGGCCACTCCAGATAGTTCATCAAAAGCCAAGATCTTTATTTGAGTTGCAGGTCCAACTGTCAGTTGCTGATTAATACCCAAGCTTTTGTGACCAGTTAAATCAACAGCTATCACTGGTGCATCGATGTCTTCAATATCTGTTGTTATCTCAATTTTTTGTGCAATTGAACGAAAGCCTACCAATTCATCTATACTCTTTGCTCCGACCCGGTAATAAAATTCACCGGTTTGGTTAAATTCATCAATTTGCCACTTGTTGGTATCCACAGTAGCTTGTTTTAAAATGACTTCGCAAGTTTCATCAGCACAAATTTCAACCACGTATTCTATGGCGTCTTTAACTTTTGACCAGCTTAACCATGGATTAGCAAAATTATAAGCAGTTTCGCCTTGGTTCTTCACCAATGGGGCTTTTAACAATAACTTAGGCACTGGAACCTCACCAGGTTTTACAGCTACACCCATACCTTGTTCAACAGCAACTTCGGCACCACCATTGGCCACTTCACTGTTACCTTGATAAACCGAGATAAGTGACTTTCCAGCCTCAGTAATACCCGTTCGTAATTCTGCTGTCTTACCTGCTATGACCTGCGGCTTTGAAATCATTTCACCGGTTACAATAATTATTTCTGTTTGGTCGCTTTCAAGAGGCTCCCAGCTTAATTCAGCATCACCTTTAATGATTTCTATGGTGGCACTATCAGTACCTGTTAAATCCGTTACCCGACTTTGTAGAAATATTTGTGAATACTCCAGAACTTTTAATTGAGACTCATCATTAAACTCAAGTAAAGCTGATGACTTGGCATAGGTTCTCACCCCTTCTTTTTGTACCAATTCATCACCTTCCTTTGCAGATAACCAGTCACTATCAGCTGGTTTCTTTTCAACCCGATTGACCACATTAAATACTTTGGCTTTTTCAGCTGGAATAACCCTGTCTTTGATAACAATCAATTCTTGACCAATTTTTAAATTGTTTGGGTTATCAATTTGCGGGTTCAGTTTCCAGTTGTCCTGCCATAAAATATCAGTACCTAAATAAGCGCGGGTGATTGAATGCAAACTTTCACCTGGTTGAACGACATGAGTAACAGTGATGTCATATTGCCCAACGTTACTGCCATCAGCGTTTTGCAGACCTGCTATAAATACCATCGTTGATGCGATTTTGGTTAATAATTTCATAACTTCATTTCTTCACTTTAACTTTAATCACTTTTTCAAGTATATTTCCAACCCGGTCTTTACTTTGAACTTTGATCCGATAGGTGCCGCTGCTGGTAAATTTAAACTTCTTTGGCAAATTCAGCCAACGACTGTATTTTCCTTTGTATTTTTGAACGCCTAAACCAACACCTTCATCTACTGTGAGAAGCTCAAAGATTTCATTAACACCTACCTTGAGGAATTTAACTTTTTCAAGCTGTCCTTTTTCGGTGTTAATAACTATATAAGGTGTCTGACTGTCTTGTTGCCAATTGATGTTATCTGTCGTTGTATTACCTAAAACATCAGTTACATGGATGTCATCACCAGTGCTCATTGTAACTTGTTTCGTATTGGCAGCCAGCTTTTCCCCGTTCAGCATAAAATGGGCCACGCCACTGATATCTGTAGCTGACAACAGTACCTGTGCATCTTTTCCTGCATACCATTTTTGATTATTAAAAACAGCTGGCTCTGCCAGTTGCCATGTTAATTTTGGTGATTCAAAATCGGTTTGTAAAGTCATGTCTAACTGACTTTTATTATTGAATGCATCACTCGCTGTCACAGACAGCTTATCGCTTGATTTATTGAAGTTATGGCTGTAAGAATCAGCATTAATTTCAATCATTTCTTGGTTCAATTTGAAGCGCTTAATTAAGCCTTCATTAACACTCAAAACAACTTGGCTATTTGGGCCAATTGTGACCCCTGTTTCATGGTGTAACACTCCTTGCCATTGCGCCTTTATAACCGGTGGCGTTCGGTCAACTGCGACAGTTCTTGCAGCCTTTGTCATTGAGTTTGATTCAACAGAACCCAGATTTACCACCCTCATCGAACCATCAATATGCTTAATAATTAGTTGATCACTTTTCATATCAACAGAATCAAACGGTTGGCTGGCTGGAAAGAAAACGCCCCCATCTATAGCCCACATGTCATCTTTTTGCAGCTCAAGCTCAATGGCCTGTACTGCACCAAACCCACCTAAGCCGACCAGACTAAGAGTGAGCAACAATGGTGTCTTCATTTTCATAGCTACTATCACTTTTTTGAACTCTGATGCCTGCTTCTTCGGGCACCCATTTAATCGCACAAGGTGCGGTTTGAACGATTAATTCAGCCATAGCTGCCGCAGAAGCAGGTCTTTTCCCTGGATCTTTATCTAACAATAAATCAATCGCTTTAAATAATTCATCCGAACCTGGTTGGCGGATCCATGGTGGAAAAGTTACATTCTTATTCAAGGTATTAACTTTAGTTTGGCTGATTTTTTTGCCTTTGAATGGATTCTCACCCAGCAAACATTCGGCAACAACCACACCTACAGCGAATAAGTCACTCTTGATGCTGACTTCACCCTTTTGATAAATTTCAGGTGCCATATATCCATGTGTGCCAGTCACATCATCAGCACCAATACCACTGACTAAAGCCGTTGTACCAAAATCGGTGATCTTAATATCACCATTCACATCCAACATAATATTGGCAGGCTTAATATCTCTATGAACAAATCCCATTTTATGGGCAGTTTGCAAACCTTTCAATACAGCAATCGCAATCGATAAAGTTAATGATATGCCTAAAGATTTTTTGCGTTGCAACAACGAACTCAGAGATTCACCTTTGATGTACTCCATTGCAATGAATGCAGTTTTCTTGGTTGAAACCACATCGTAAATTGAAACCACATTTCTGTGAGAAATTCTGGCCGCAGTAATGGCTTCTTGAACCAAGGTTTGACTCATATTTTCACGCGACCCAAAATTTTTACCAATAGGTAGGGTTTTTAAGGCCACATGGCGATCTAGCCTTGGATCCCAACCTAAAAACACAGATCCCATACCTCCCTTACCAATGGGGCCGATCACTTGATAGCGACCTACAAAAATTTGGCCTAATACATTTCGATCATTGATATGTTTGGTTAACGCATCAAAGCTTTGCTCGAGTGCCAATACCTCACCACCTTGCCAGTCTGACTGACTGTTTTGCATGCCCATCAAAGCACTCTGCGCCTTAACAACTCTTCTGATTGGCTTCACCCAGGAAAAATAAGCCATTGCTAATAATGCGGCCATAACAACCAATACCAAACTGAATATTTTCCAAGCGGTGCGACTCATGTTCGCAGTTATCTGTTCAGCAAATGCCACCGACTGGCGGGATACAATATACCAAGGCAGTTTATCAATTTTAGCAAATGCGGCGATAAATTTATTTTCAGTTTCACTTCTAGAAAGGTTAGCTCCTCCATTGGCGGTTTCACTTTTAAACAACCCCAACCATTCATTAGGAACCGCCTGAAACTCATCACCTGCATGCTCCATCAACTGACCTTCGGCATCTACCAAACTGATACTGGCCGACTGACCCAACACACGAGGATTGAGCAATTGATTAAAATCCACATCAACCAACATTAAAACATTCACATTGGGTCTGGCTGAAGGAACAACAACAGTTAAATGTTTGCTACCATTCATTTCTAGCAATTTAAAACCGTCAGAACTTTCAACAATTAGTTCTTCAACATCAACCCTTGTAGACTCGTTTTTGCGAGCAAACTGAATAACTTGGCTTTGAGTAGGCTGTTGATTATTGGTAAGTTGAGCTTCTGATTTTTCATGACTCAACATCAGTGCAATTAACTGAACATCTTGATTCGAAAGCAGTCCAGCCTTCATTGCATCACCTGCTTCGCTTGAATCTGGATTTAAATAAACATTTGGGTTTCTGGCTAAACTCAAGGCCAAATCTTGATATTTTTCTAAATAAGCTTCAAAGCGATCGGCTGTTGCACGGGATATAATCAAATGGTTTTTTTGAGCTTGATCAACAACTGCTGATCGAGATTGGCTGATCTGATACCAGGACAACAAAAAAGGCAATGAACCAACAATCAAAAGTGTTAACACCACCCAAAACATGATTGATTTATTTTTCAAATCCACCCCTGCAACAAAAATGTGGCTGAATTATAAAGTCACGCTAGCTCAAAATAAGTCAACAACTGTTAATTCTTATGTAATTAAGACATCATCATTTTAGCATTTAATCGATTAATTCTCCCTTTTAATTTCGAACTGAGAAATCTGACATGGTTATTGAACCAGTAACACCTGATTTTTTTAAATCCAAAACAGTGCTAACGATAATAAAAGTGCCTCTTATACAAGAGGCATTGAATAGAATCATATTTTCAATATAGATTAGATTACTTTTCGCACATCAACTGTTTTAAGTTACAATTTCAAACACTTTTACAAGGACAGTTAATCATGAGCAACAGACCTGCTGGCATTTCAATTCTGGCTTTAATTTATATCTTAATTTCATCTATTGGTCTAATTTCTAGTATTTCATTACCAGCTGTGAACTGGCTAGCTATTTTATCGATGCTCGGATTAGGCATATCTGCCGTGGCATTCTACATGGGCCAGAAGTGGGCATGGTGGATTATTGCGACATTGACGCTAATCTCAATAATTATCAACGTCCCACAATTCTACTATATAGTAACAAATTCGGACTTAATTCCAGACATTAGAAAATATTACCTCAAGCATGGTGGCAAAATAGTTGTTCAAACCTTGATATTACTTTTCATGTTCAGCAAGCCCATCATCAAGTTCTTTTCATTCAAAACGCTCAATAGAGCGAAACTATCAGCAATACTCATCGCTGCAGTAGTGGTTTTATTTTTTGTGTTAAAATTATTTTCTTATCTCATGCTTGCAACTCACCGATAACTACTTCAAATTTATTATTAATTATTAAAACCTATGCAAATAAAGAGATGACGGTTGTTTTTGCACCGCGAATACTTGGGGAGATTTCCGCAGTCGTGCTTCCTTCGCAATGAGACAGCTCTTAACTTTAAACTCAGCTCGCTGAGGAAAATTTAGCTGAGAAGATTAAAGCGGTGAGTGATTTTGAAAGCATGCGCATACAGAACGTATAGAAGCTAGTCTCAGAAAACAGTTGGTTAATTCAAAAATGTAAATTACATGGACTTTGGGAGATTCTTCGACTCGCCTGCGGCTCACTCAGAATGACTGTTTTTTATTTTATTCCTCAGCTTGCTGAGGGAAAATTTGGCTGTGAAGATCAAGGCGGCATAGGCTTTTGAATGCCTGAACGTACGAATGTACGTGATGGTATCAAAAGCCTATGCCAACGCAGAAATTCCCAGTCAAATTTTTCCTCAGAAGATTTCACCAATCATACAGCGCAGAGACCCGCCCGCCTTTTCCAATTCAGAAACATCAACACCATGTAAAACAAATCCCCAAGACTCCAATTGTTGTCTCGAATTTACTGACAACGCCTCAAAGGCAGTTTGACTGAAAAACACATCCTTATCAGTAACAGAAATACAGTTACCCGCAAAAGCCAATTTTTCTTCATCAGAAATAAACAAAGTCCTCTCAGGATAAAAATCAGCAATGGCTTCAACCACTTCAGGATCCGCAAATGAGCCCTTATGAATCACACATGCGGTGCCGGCCAAACAGGCCATAACCACATTGGTATGATACTCACCTTCAGCCAAATCAAATTGAAACATCAAATCTGTCGAAAAAGCCTCATCCAGAGCTTTGGCACCTGCATCATCAACCCGTTCTGTCATACCAATGAAACCCACGTTCCTGGCACGGTCTGGAACCAAAACACCAGTTAACTCTGCCACTGCATCTGCATGATTGATTTCATATTTCTCATAACCCAGTAATTCACCAAAAAATGTCCTGATATCTTGGCGCTGTGTTTCTTTTTGGCGGTTTTCATACCTCATTGATCCAATCACATAACGATTGTTATGAGTGGTTGCAAATGCATTATTGGGAAACACCGCATCTGGCGTCTCATTTGACCCAGGGAAAGTAATCACGGGAACCCCTACGTCGGTCATAGCACGAGCCAATTGTTGGTGTTGATACATTGCCAATTTTACATCAACCTGTTGATCCATAAGCATGTATTCATTATCTTGAGCTGTTTGTTGATCCAAGCGGAAGCCAACAGGGCTGACCATAAAGGCAGCCTTCATACTCGCAGCTTGTTTCAATGGATAGCTATTGTTCTCTATAGCAGTTCTGAAGTCCTTAACCGTGTTAACTAACATAAATTCACCCAATCTCTTGCTTCTTTGATCACCGTCACATCATTTTTTCTGCGCGGCGCTTCTGTTACTAAATGCGATTTCCATTTTTTATTACCTGGAAACCCATGATACAAACCCAAAATAGGCCTGATTAACCAATGCAAACTTAATCCTTGTCGCATCATTTCTACACAATAATCCATATAGGCTAACAACACATCATCACGATCATTATCTTGATTGCTCAAACCCATGGCTCGATGCATGTCTCTTATTAACCAAGGCGCATTCCAAAAAGCACGCCCTATCATCACGCCATCAACTTGAGATAACTGTGAGCATGCTAGTTCCACCGTATCTATACCACCATTAATGATGATGTTTAAATCAGGATGTTTCGCCTTGATATCATAGGCATACTCATATTTCAAAGGTGGTACAGACCTGTTTTGTTTAGGGCTTAAGCCTTTTAATATGGCCTTGCGCGCATGCACAACAAAGGTTTGGCAACCCGCTGATTTTACTGTATTGATAAAATTTTCAAATGATTCAAATGAATCTTCGTCATCCACGCCAATTCTTGACTTGACAGTTACAGGAATATCAACCACTGCTTGCATCCCCGATACACAGTTTGCAACCAACTCTGGTTCTTTCATCAAACAGGCCCCAAAGCGGCCTTTTTGTACACGATCACTCGGACAACCCACATTCAGGTTAATTTCTGCATATCCCATGCCTTCAGCTATTTTTGCACATTCAGCTAAATCCTCAACATCACTGCCCCCTAACTGTAAAGCCACTGGATGCTCTTGTGGAGAAAAACCCAAGTGTTTTTCTCTGTCCCCACGTAAAATAGCTGGAGCAGTAATCATTTCAGTATAAAGCAAAATACGATCAGAAATTAATCGATGAAAATAACGACAATGACGATCCGTCCAATCCAACATGGGCGCTACAGACAACCGCCTATCAATCACTTTGTTCACTTTAATAACAAACGTTGGATCAAGTCTAAATAGATATTTTCTAACAGCACAAAATGGCTGACTTTTTCACATTCGTTGACCTGATGAATGGTTTTATTGATGGGGCCTAATTCCATTGTTGCGATACCATGAGGTGCAACAAAACGACCGTCAGATGTACCACCGGCAGTATTGAACTCTGGTTTAACACCAGCGACCTTTAATACCGATGCTTCCAAAGCTTGTTTATATTTTTTATCTGTACAATGAAACGGCTCTCCCGATAACTGCCAATCTAGTTCACAATCTAAATCATATTTCTTCAGTGCATATTCATCTAATAACTGACGCAATTGTTTACTCAATGATGCTTGTGACGAAGTCGGTGCATACCTAAAGTTAGCGGTGATTTCTAATTCTCCAGGAATTATATTGGTCACACCTGAACCTGCATGAATATTTGAAATTTGAAAACTGGT
Organism: uncultured Marinicella sp.; assembly: GCA_938008005.1. GTDB lineage: Bacteria > Pseudomonadota > Gammaproteobacteria > Xanthomonadales > Marinicellaceae > Marinicella. Next base: position 8,623 of record CALLLZ010000165.1, read on the forward strand.
GGGTGGAAAGTCGTCATTGCCCTGGTCCCATTCAAAACCACCCAATTTATGAATGGCATCAGCTGCCAAAAAGATTGGATTTTTAGCATTTTGCGGATAGGCCACATGGCCCTGTTTACCTTTTATTTTAATCGTAACATGCAAAGATCCGCGACGCCCTACCCTGACTGTATCTCCCAATACATTTGAACTACTAGGCTCACCGACTAAACAATAATCAAAATGATGTTTTTTAGCCATCAACGGCATAAACTTTTTTACCCCATCAAGCGCAACACCTTCTTCATCACTGGTTAACATCAAGGCTATTTTACCTGGGTGGCTGGGGTACTGAGCCACAAATTTTTCCATCGCCAATACCATCGCTGCCACTGAACCTTTCATATCGGCCACACCACGGCCGTATAATACACCGGCTTCAACATGAGCTGATAATGGATCATGTTTCCAAGCACTCAGATCACCTGGAGGCACTACATCAGTGTGACCTAAAAACATCAATGCTGGACCCTGGGCATCACCGTGCCAAATCAAAACATTATCAACTTCACCAAAACGATGGTGCTCGCCTTGAAAACCATGACCACTTAAACGATTCATTAACAACGGCTGACAACCTGCATCGTCAGGAGTATATGAAGGTTTTGTAATCAGCTGTTTAGCTAAACTAATAACTTCTGGTTCCATATATTTGTTTCTCTGATTTGTGAATCTAAATGTTTATAGGCCTATGCGGTAATGACCATCAACAAACACCACTGGTCTTTTTATCAATGTAGGATGTTCAACTAACAATGCTGAATCTACTTTTACTTTGCTGGAATCACCTAATTGTTTCACCAGTTCTTTCCAAGTAGTGCTTCTTTTGTTAAGCAATTGAGCCAAGTCTATGTCCTTAAGCATACTTTCGACCATTATTAAATCAATGCCATCAACCCTAAAGTCATGTAATTTGACATCCACACCATTACCTTTCACCTGTTTCATTGCGGCCCTGACCTTGTCACAATTTTTTATTCCGAAAATTATCATATTCTTGGCAATCATGATCTGAGCAATTCATTAATAGAAGTTTTAGAACGGGTTTTTTCATCTACTTTTTTAACAATTACAGCACAGTTCAAAGCATATTTTCCATTTTCAGCTGGCAATGTTCCTGAAACAACAACTGAGCCTGGAGGAACGTAACCATAACTCACTTCGTCGGCTTCTCTGTCATATATTTTGGTGCTTTGACCAATAAAAACACCCATTGAAATGACGCTGCCTTTACCAATCCTGACACCTTCGACCACTTCACTTCTGGCACCAATAAAACACCCATCTTCTATGATGGTTGGAGCAGCTTGTAATGGCTCAAGAACACCACCGATACCAACCCCTCCTGAAAGATGAACATTTTTTCCAATTTGAGCACAACTACCTACTGTTGCCCAAGTATCAACCATGGTGCCGTCATCAACGAATGCCCCTATGTTGACATAAGAAGGCATACAAACAACACCTTTACCTAAAAATGCACCGCGACGTATGGTTGCCGGTGGCACCACCCTAGCCCCTGTTTTTTGAAACTCTTCGGC
>CALLLZ010000166.1 GCA_938008005.1 uncultured Marinicella sp.
TGTACATTGACTTTATGTGCTACGAACTGATCATCAACGGTAAAAACAAAACTTTCTTTTTCTCGAAGTATTAAACCATCTCTGGGTATCGTTACACCCATAACTTCTTCACTTTTAGGCAACGATACCTGCACAGCACTACCAGCAAATAAGTTGATACCACTGGCATCAATGCGTAAATCGAAAGTTCTTGAAGCCTGGTTTCCAGCAGAGCTCCAAGTTCTTATGGGTAACTTAAGCAATTGATTTGACCATTTTACTTGAGCTTCATCTATCTGAGTCACAAAAGCAGATATGTTAAGTGGTGCAGCCACTTGGATATCTAAATGATCTGTATCAACCAGTTGCAACAAAGGCATACTCACAGTAATTAACTCACCCAAACTAACAAAGTGAGTGTTTACAGTTCCACTGAAAGGCGCTCGAATCACAGTTTTTTCTAAATCCAACTGTACTGTTTGTATTTGTAGTTTCATTGATGCCAATTGTTCAGTCGCAACCATCAAATCTCTTCTATTACGATCAATTTCACTCACAGAAGTGCTGTAGTTTTCTACCAATTTATCCATACGCACCTGCTGCTTTTCCAAATAGCCCACCTCAGCTTCAAGTTGCCGCTTGCTTGCTTGCAACTGGCTTAATTCTAGTTTAATTTTTCGATCATCTAGTCTAGCTATGACTGTACCTTCCTTAACTTGTGTTCCCATTTCCACAATAAACAAGAGCTGACCTGGCTGCTCTGCTGAAATCTCAGCATCAAACCTACTCACTACGTTACCTGGTAGCCACATAATTGGCTTAACCATTTCGGATTTCACCCGCTTTGTACTAACCAACTGAGTGTCGTTTTTCTCTTGAGCCCAAGCTTCAAAAACAAGCAAGTTCAGCGCAGTTAAAAAGATGATAGTGAATAATTTCATATGACTTCTCCGTATTAACCAGCAGTAGCTGATGTGATCTGGTTTACTTTAGACTTCTTTCTTGAATAGGCAGACATACCAAAATCTGTCCCACTAATTTGCAATAAACATGGCAATAAAATAATTGTAAATATTGTGCTGACACCTAAACCACCAACGATAACTGCTGCCAAACCTCGGTAAATCACACTGCCTTCGCCCGGGATTAATAACAATGGCAACATACCAAAAAAGCTGGTCAATGTACTCATAAATATTGGTCTCAAACGCAAACTCAAAGCTTGTTGAACAGCTGCACGGCGGTCTTTTCCAGTTGCCTCAGCTAACCGAGTGTGATGAACCAATAAAATGGCATTGTTAACAACCAACCCAAGTAAAATAATGAAACCAATCATGGTCAGTAAATCCAATGGCTGAAACACAAAGCGATTCAGTATTTGTAAGGCCAGTACACCTCCAACAGTTGCTAATGGAACGGTAACCAACACCAAAAAACTGTCTTTAATTGATCGAAACAAACCAGCAAGCAATAAGAATAAGATGAGTAATGCGAACCCAAAATTTTGCCCCATAATGACCATGGTTTGCTGTAATTGACTGACGTTGTTTCCATACAGAATTACGCCGTCAAGAGGTAATGAAGCATTTATTTTGGGCTCCACATCATTATTTAGAGAAGCTATTGTTTGTTCTAATGACCAACCCTCCGGAGGTTCAATATTAAGTGAAAAGGTCCGTTCACCATTGATTCGCAGGAGGTTACTTGGCCCAACGGTTCGACTGATATCAACCAACTGACTTAATTGAGTGATATGGCCTGCCGCTGTCACTAAAGGTATATCTGCTAAATTATCTGGATCACTCCAACCTTCCGCACGCAAAACCATATTAATTCGTTTACTGCCATCAAAATGCTCGCCCACGTACAAACCATCGCCTATGCTCCTAACCACAGTACTGATGTCCCTGCGCGACCACCCCTGCTCAAATATTTCTCTGTCATTAGGTATTAAACGAATCTCTGGTTCAGCCAGATCAAGCCCCGGAGTCGCCTGCACTTGAGAGCCTGGAATGGCTTCTTCTATCCACTTGACGGCTTCTTTAGCGACGCCCATTAATACACGATCATCTTTTGACTGCAGGTACATTGAAACTGATCGGCCACCATCAAATCCTCCGAATAAGTTGCCTTGGGAAGCAAATGCAGTTGTATCTGGCAAATCAACCAACACTTCATTCAATACCACATCCAGCAAATCATTAACTCGGGCTTGATCCAAAGCACGTATACCCAATCCTCCACCACCTGGGCCATAAAATATATAATAATTTTTTAAATACGGTTCTTTTACTCCATCCATATGTGGTTTTAAACGGGCTACAATCGGATCAATAACTTCAACTTTAATGGTTTCCATATTAGCACCAGGTGGAAACCTTAAATTGGCATCTACAGCATCCCGTTTTACAGGAGGTAAGTAATCAAGTGTTGGGATAGCAACCCAACTAACTGCTAATGGAATAAAAATTAAACTAACAGCCAATATCAGTCGTTTTGAATAGGTTGAAGTCCATCGCATTACTGCATCAGTAATTTGTTGCCAACGCAGTGTTAATTTATCATTGAGTTTATTCTCAACAATCCATGTTTTAGCCAGCAGTGGTAATACAACGGCTGCCACTAATAAAGAAACAGAGACAGCAATGGCAATAGTCAAAGCCAAATCACCAAATAATTGACCTTCAATACCGCCTAAAAAGAACACGGGCAAGAAAATAGCCACTGTAGTGGTCGTCGACGCTAATAAAGCGCCCCAAACCTGCCCAGCACCTTGAATCGCACTTTCATTTCTACCTAGACCATCTTCTCGAAGACGCAGTATATTTTCCAAAACAACTATGGCTGCATCTAAAACCATACCAACTGCAAAAGCCAAACCCGCTAATGAGATCACATTCAAAGAACGACCCAGCATATTAAGCACTACAAAGGTAACCAACAATGAAA
>CALLLZ010000167.1 GCA_938008005.1 uncultured Marinicella sp.
ATATCGCCTGCTGGTAGAGAAATATGTTTTTTACATAATAGTCAATATAAAGAGCTTGTATAAACCACATTTAAGGGACACTAATATTTGATTGAAACAGGTGGTTAATACTTGTTTATTGAGTCTAGACATTCCACTTAATGGCGCATCGTTTGTATGTGCTTATAGGTTGAATTGTTTAGTTGTTTATGCTCTATTTGATGTCAAATTGTCGTTAGTAAATGGGTGAAAACTATAAAACTTTGATGCTGTTTATTGTTGGCTGTTTTTTTTAAATATTGTTAAATTTTACAGTTTTTAGTTAGTGTTTTTGTATACTTATAGATCGTGTTACTACTGTGAAAGAAGGTTAAATAGAGGGTAAGTTATTTGTTATGTTAATTTCAGACAGCCACCATTTTATTTTTGTACACATCAGAAAGGCGGCTGGTACCAGTTTAAGGCAGATACTTGGGGAGGTGTCATTGCCTAAGAACGATCAACTATGGAGTAAACTATTGAGCCGCAATGGTTTTGCAGTTGATTATCGGAAGTATTCTTTTCGCAAACATGCCAGTCTTGAAGAAGCAGAACTCAGTATGCCAGAAGAACTTTTTGAAAGCTATTTTAAATTCGCGATGGTGAGAAACCCGTGGGATCGATTGGTATCTGAGTATGAATACATTAAAACTCAGGCTGCACATTCTCGATATAAAAAACTCAGTGCCATGGATTTTAAACAATTTATTGTGTATCAAAGTAAAAGGCCTGCCGCACATCAAGTTAATGCCTTGAAGTTGAAAAATGGTCATTTAGGTTGCGATTTTGTGGGCAAATTAGAAACGTTAGAACAATCCTTGAAAGTGATAGGTGCAAGGATTGGAGTCAATTTTTCGGAGCTGCCACATATTAATCAAATTAAGCGTCGTGATTATCGCACCTATTATGATTCTAAGTTACAACTCCTTGTTGGTCAACTTTGGCAGGCTGATATAGATACTTTCCAATATGATTTTGGCTGATTTAGAGTTTCATTCAATCACTGTAATAAACCGTTTCAAAATTCCCCAATAGCTTATGACACAAAATTTAATTTAATTAATTTTCATTTCAATGTCACCTAAACAGGATTTTTATCGATTGTGTAGGTAACTATTTTAATTATTGAAGAGAAAATTATGAATTTATTAAAGAAAGTAACCTTGTTTGGATTGATGGCTTTGTCGTCACAAGTTTTAGCTACACCAGGCGTTTATGAAATTAACAGCGCTTGCTTAGATGTGGGCTGTTTCAGTGGTGATGACCCCGCTACCAGAACTGTTGAAATCACACAGAGAGGAGGGACTTTTCGTTTAACCAGTGATATTTTTGTTGATGATCCAAGTCAGGATGCCATCGAAGTTGACAGAATATCTGGCTTGCAGATTATAACCATTGACCTGAACGGATTTCAAATAAGAACTAATGACATTCCTGCTTCAACAGCCAGTGGCATATCAATTTTGAAAAATAACACTTTCGTTACGATTAAAAATGGCAGTATCACGTCTTTTAATGATGGTATAAGAGCTGTTAGAAGTGCGGTTGTCAATGTTGACAATATGGTATTTAGGCTGATGAAAGATGACGCCATTCAAGCGGGTAGAGGACGTATCACAAACAACAGCTTTGATTGTAACGACTATGGTGTAAATGCAACTAACCTGAGTGGTACATTAGTAGGAGATAGACTTTACCTTGAAAACAATGACTTTACATGTATCAGCAGTCCAGATGACCAGCAACCCATTTTTGGTTTTGCCAACACCAATATTTGCAAAGATAACCGGATTCAATACGATGCAGGTTCAAATACCGATTTTCAAGCATGTTTGTTGGTAGGTACAAATGTATGCAATGGTTCAGTTTGCATCCAAGGCAGTTCGATTGATGCTGTTGATGAAATTAAGGAATAATTATGAGGTTATTTAGTGTACATATCAGAATACTAATATTGGGGTTGTGTTTATCTGGAGTTGTTTTAGCACAGCCGCAGTTAGCACAACCAGAAATACAAATTATTTTTCCTGATCAAGCTGCTATCATTGATGGTCAATACATTGATAACAATCATGCATTGGTGATTAAAATTGTAGATGGTTTGGTGGTGACTGAAACTTTTAGTCTGGCTGAGTTGACAGGTTTGAATATCCCGGACAACACCGCGGTAACTGGGTTTTCAGGTATCAGTAATGGTGGGGCTTTTAGAACTTATAGTTATATTTTTAGCTTGTCAACTGCTGTTGAAGGTTTTAGTAGAAATGATGTTATTGAATGTGATTTAAATGGTTGTGGTGTTTTTCAATCATTTGCCCAGAACGCTCAAATTTCATCGTTGGATTATATTAATAGAATTAACGATTTATATGTATCATTTGATACCAGTTTTGAAGTTAATAACGACTGGATAAGACCTCATGAAATTTATCGAGCTGCTGATTATTCTATTGTCTATCAAGGTTCTGATTTAGGGCTCAGTAACACCAATGTATTCACTGCATTTGATACTTCTGAACTTAGGTTGACATTTTCTCCTTTGCACTATGAAGATACGACGAATGGTTTGATAGGTGCTTCAAGCATATTTACACCAGATGCTTTTAATGTTGAAAATGTTATTACAGAGGAGCTGGCAGATGAAATAACAGGTATAAATGCATATTTTTCAGTAGACAGTGGATGGGCGGAATTTGAACAAGATACCATTAATGTGTCAGAGGGGGCTGGTACATTTACCTTTGATATAGCCCGTATCAACGGTGTTGAAGGTGCTTTAGATGCCGTGGCTCTTGATATTGATGGTACGGCTGTTGACGGTGTTGATTATAACGGGCTTTTGAATCAATATTCATGGCCAGATGGTTCTGACCAAAATATCGAAGTGACATTAAACATCATTGACAATTTTGTTGAAGATGGTAACAGGACATTTACTATTGAGTTAAGAGAAAGAAACAATGACTTCAGCACTTCTTTAATCAACCCCAACAAGAGAATAATTACGGTTAATATTATTGATGACGATGGTGATTTGATTTTTGCTGATGGTTTTGAATAGCAAATTCATGGTGAGTGCTGTTATTACAGTGTTTATTGTGCGCTATGACATGTCATTGGTTTGAGTGAAAAGAGCCGGATCTGTATTTCAAGATTCGGCTTTTTTTAGTTTACAAATCGTTTTTTGTTAAACCATTGATAAAAATCAAGTGATCATCAAACTGTTTTTTTGCCAGCGGTTGGCTACTGATTAATGGGTCATCTTGATATTGCTTAATTAATGTTGAGGCTGCAGTATATTGTTGATCTAAGAAGTATGCATTTTCTAAAGTCAAGGCACAGTAAACTTCCATGATATTTTTAACTTCGGATTGTTTGGCGTTATTTAAGCACCGCTCACCTACTTGAATACCTTGTTTCAATTGATCCAGAGCTACATATGTTTTGGAAAGAACAATCTCAACATACAACGTGGCGCGATGATTAGGCCCCAATTCTCTTGTTTGAATAGGATGGATATCTAAAAGTGTTTGCAAAGCCTCCTGATGTTGGTTGTTTTTTACCAACATGGCTACATAGGAAGTTTTGTATTGTAAAGTTTCAGAGTGCTCTACTCCGAAATGATCTTCATGATTTTGAACGGCCATTTGTGCATGCTTTATGGCTGAAATTAAATCGTCTTCAGCTAAGATGATCCCGAGTGTCATCATTACTTTTCCGGTGAAGATATGTTTGTCGCCGAATTGTTGTTGGGCAATATCCAGTGCTTGTTCCGCATGACTTCTTGCTTCCTCCATTCGGTTGAGTGAACGCAATGCTGTGGAATTTAAGAAAAGTGATTTTGCTACAATGGGATGGTTTTTTCCGAGTAATGATTCTTGAAGTGGAATGATTTGTTCAAAAATTTCAGTGGCCTGTGCTACTTTTTCTCCAGAAAAACTTAAATATATTTCAGCCAATTCTGCCTTAAGTTTCAAGGTTAAGCTGTGTTGAACACCAAGTATATCTTCACTTGATGAAACGGCTTGTGTCATTTTCTCAATGGCGGTATCGACATTATCCTGTTCTAACATGCTGATTGCATGAGCTGCCATTACTTTAACTCCTATATCCGGCTTTTGGAGCTGATCAGATAATTTTTGTGCTTGTAAAAACTGCTCATTGGCTGAAATAAAATCATTGTTTAGAGTATGAACCTGGCCACGTAACAAATGGTACTTAATGATGTGTTCAATTTTGGCATATGATATGTTTTTATCTAGTCGAGACAGTAATTTATCAGCTTGTTTACCTTCTTTTTGTGAAGTTTTTAAATCAGCTAATTCTAATATGGCTTCGGTGTTTTGTGGTTCAATATCCAGTACCTTTTGAATGTTAGCTTCAGTAGATTCATAGTCTCCAAGTTTGTTAAAAGCTGAAGCAAGTGTTAAAAATAGTTCTTTGGCGTTATTGATGTCGGTAATAGGTGCTTCGGAATGACTGAGTTCTACTTGCTTCAGCATGTCTCTGACCGTTAAATCGTTACCTTTGCTGATATCAGGATCATTTTGATCAATGGCTTCAATTAGGATGCTTCTAATCTGTTGTGCTTTTTTAGATTCTGTTACTGCCAAGTGATATTGTTGTTGGTAAAAAACCAATCCAACTAAAGTCACAATTAAAGTCAATGCTGCCAAAGCGAAACTGATTGGGTGGCGAACGATAGACTTTTTAAGTCGATAGAGTGGACTGTTCTTAAAGTTTGAAATAGGGAGTTTACTTTGCCAAAGTTGTAAGTCCATGGCCATTTCATTGGCAGATTGATACCTTTGATCGGCTTGGTTGTTAATTCCTTTGTTGAGTACCATTTTTAAATCTGTATCAGCCTTTAATTCATCCAGGGCTTTTTTTTGCCATCCTAACTCGGAGTCATTGACTTGGGTTAGGCATTTTAATAACAATGAAGTTATTGCAAAGGTGTCTAATGATGGTTGTGAAAATTGTTTTCCAATTTTTTGTTCAGGTGCGGCATAATTCAATGTGTAAGCATGATGATCAGGTGTTGCATCAATTAGCGCAGCGACCCCAAAGTCTAAAACCAATAAATGCCCATGTTCATCTACTAGAATATTAGAAGGTTTGATGTCCTGATGAATGACTTCATTTTTATGTGCATAATCAATAACATGACACAGAGTGATAAAGTGGTTGATGATTGTTGACAAACCTGTTTTGTGTTGTTTGAAAAAATGATCAATTTGTAGAGCGTTTTCTATCAGTTCCATAACCAGATAGGGGGTTCCTGACTTAGACACGTTGCCATGGTGTAAGGAAATGATATTCGGGTGATGTAGTTTTGCCAAAGTTTTTAGCTCTTGTTTAAACAATGAAATGGTGTGATCTGTTTGTAAGTTGGTGGGTATCAATTTAATCGCTACATCCTTTTGTGTTTGAATGCCGTTTTTTTGGGCTCTGTAAACAGATGACATCCCTCCATGAGCAATGAGTTCTACGAGTCGATAAGAATCAAGTGTTTGACCAGAGAGGTCTTGGTTCAGCACATTGTTGAGTAAATATTTATTAGGCTGGTCTAAAATAGTATGGCCTTGTTTTTTATTAGCGTATAACTGCTTTATTTTTGACTGAATATCATCGCTCAGTGTTTTAAATAAGCTGTTGATTTCTAATTGTTCTTGTTCAAGTTGTAAGTTGTTTTCAAAAAAACGCACCGCTTCTTTCCAGTTTAAAGCTGATTGTTCTTGTTTATTTGTCATATGCTTCATCCAATAAACTGATGATTACAGTTTTTGCTACTTGCCATTTTCTGAGTAATTGTCGTTTAGATTTCTTAAGTGTGTGGCTGAGTTCATCAAAGGTGAAACCACCAAAACAATGTAAGTTGACCAATTCTGACATGCTTTGATCAATATCTTCTAATTGATCTACTGCTCGAATGACTTCAATCAATTTGATGTTTATGTTTTGTTCGCCGACTAACTGGGTCACCAAACTGGTTTGTAAGGCTGCATTTCTTTTGTCACGATTTTTACCTCGAATTTGATCAATTAAATAATGCTTCATACATTTTGCTGTTAGACAAAAAAAATGTTTCTCATCCCTAATTTTTAACTTCAATTTTTTTTGTAGTTTTAGATAGCATTCATTAACCAAAACTGTAGCAGTTATGGTTTGACCTGGTTGGAGGTGGTTCACTTGCGACTGAGCGATTTTTTTGATTTCAGGATACAGTTCAATAAAAACATCGTTTATTGAATCTGCATCTATCATATCAGTTTGTTTAAGTGACTTTGATGCGTTTATATTCATGCTAAATCGGGTGTAAATAATCAATCGATAATCATACAGAAATGCTTTTACACTGAAAAGTTGTATGTTGGCCAAACATGTAATCTATTAAGCAGTTCAATTAAAAATCATGTTTTTTGTTAAGTTTTGATTCATTATTAGGGATTTATAAGGGTTTCATCTGATTGTGTTTATTTCTGTAAATCATTCGAATTTTTCATCTATTGTAATGCTTGTCAGGTTTTGTAAGTCATTTTATAAGCACATTTGCCTGACCTGTGATTAATAACTCATTCTGTTATAATAACCCACTTTTTTCTACTCTGATATTTATGACTGAAAAGTGGTTGGTAACTGGCGGTGCCGGTTTTATTGGTGGTAATTTTGTACTGCGCCAAATCCTAAAAAATAACAGGGAGATTATCAACTTAGATAAATTGAGTTATGCAGGTAATTTAGATACATTAAATGAGGTTGCTAACAACCCCAATCATCAATTTGTGAAGGGTGATATTACTGATGCCAAATTGTTGGCTGAATTACTCGAACAACATCAACCTGATGCGATTGTTCATTTCGCAGCTGAATCGCATGTTGATCGCTCTATAGAGGGGCCTCAGGTATTCATCGAAACCAATGTAATGGGCACATTTACTATGTTACAACAAGCCTGGTTGTATTATCAAAAGCTCAGTGACTTCAAGAAAAAAGATTTTAGGTTTTTGCATGTTTCAACAGATGAGGTTTATGGCTCACTTGGCCCAACTGGCGCTTTTTCAGAAACCACACCTTATTCGCCTAATTCA
>CALLLZ010000168.1 GCA_938008005.1 uncultured Marinicella sp.
CTTGGGCAGACAGCAATGAAGTTGGAGGACCGGTATTTAACTGGATTGATATAACGGGTATTGGAACAGAAGTCATGGGTTTTGCTGATGATAATTCAGTACCGTTGATCCCAATGGGCATGAACTTCCAATATTATTGGATTACTTTTTCAGAGATTAAAATTGGTTCAAATGGCTGGTTGAGTTTTGATGATGTGGGTAATGTCGCACACTGTTTTCCTACCACACCAAGCCCTGGCGGTGCTGCTGACAACCTGATTGCTCCATTTATGACTGACTTAAACTTTTCCGGCAACAACAACCCAGGACAAGTCTTTTACTACAATGATGCAATGAATGAACAATTCATCATCAGTTTTATCGATGTTCCTCGCTGGATTAATGCCAACCCGGATTTTATTGGCTCCAATACGTTCCAAATTATTCTATCAGCTATGGATAACAGCATTACTTTCCAATACTTAGATGTCGACCAAGCAAATTTTGATAACACCGCAGGCTGTCTATCTGACTTAGAAATTGGCTTTGAAAACAACACAGGAAATATTGGTTTAGAAATATTGAACGACCAAGTTCCAGCAGACAACTTAGCCATTAAAATTACCTACCCTGATGTACCATTGATAGATATTGAGGACCCAGCCCCTATCTGGAATCAAAATGATGAAAACAAAGCTGTTTTTGCTTTAGCTGATGAAGACTTCAGTTTAATTACACATGTTCGAAATACGGGTAATGTTGATACCACTTCAGCTATTGATGTGACCATGGCGGTATTTGATGAATCTAACATGGAAGTTTACTCGAGTACTGAAAATTTACCCAGCCTGATGACACAAGAAGAAACAGATGTAATTTTTACAACACCATTAAATGACATGGCTGGTTCATACCGTCTTGAATCTACCACGACTTCAGTGACGGATATTAATCCAGCTAATAATCAGTCCATTTCTGAGTTGAATCTATTGAACAGCTCTGTCTCGCCTGTGCAATTAAATTATGTAATTGATGACAGCACACCAGGCAGCCTTTCTTGGACTGGCGGTAATGGTGGGGCAGCTGTATATTATCAACCACCATTCGAGGGTTGGCATATTGACAGTGTTGAAATGTTCATTACTACGGGTACCGGTGTTGGGGCTGATTATACCATTGGAATTTATGCCAATGACGCCCTTGATGAACTACCGGGCACTTTATTGACATCTATTGTAGTACCAGAAGGCAGTTATACATTTGATACCTGGACCTTATCACAACTACCAACTCCTGTCGTTGCTCCGGATAATGGATTCTTTATTTCATGGGAACAAAATAACAATGAAGGCATGGCAATAGGCACCATTGAAGCCGAACCTATTTCCAGACAGTCTTATGAACTTTTGGGTGGGCAATGGGCCAACTACCGAGACAATAACTCCACAGAATTAATGATCAGAGTTAATATGATTGATTTAATTTTTACCAACGATTTTGAATGAAACTTAACCGCTAACACTAACTAAAATACACTTTTTTTTTAACCTAAAAGGAAAGTGTATTTTTTATTCCAAACCTACCCGTGACTATTCCGCTCATATACAGCCCTTTTTACTCGTACAGTTTTCCTGTCAACCATCGATTTCCGATGAGCAAATTTCATCATTTACACCAGTGCTTATCAGAAATGGGTTTATTGACAGTCAAAAATGTGTTCCGACCAGGCCTAGTCAAAGCTGAGGTGCTGCGCTTAGGCCATGATGACTCTTACATCAACCGATTTCAACAAAATCAGCTGAACACCAAAGAACTGCGCAAGATGGGCCTTCCATGGTCTGAAGCCTTAGTCAAACGCTCTATGATTTCACCAAATGGAACCCTCATGGCTGGGGCCATTGCCTTGAATCATGGTATTGCATGCCATTTGGCTGGCGGCACACATCATGCACACCGTGATCATGGCCGGGGTTATTGCATATTCAATGATTTAGCTGTCGCAGCCAAATCTTTAGTAGCACAGGATAAAGTTAAACGTGTTTTGATTTTTGATTGTGACGTCCATCAAGGTGATGGTACTGCTTCCATTTTGGCTGATGATGCCAATATTTTCACCTGTTCCATTCACTGTGAAAAAAACTTTCCACATCACAAAGCCAAAAGCGACTTAGATGTGGGGTTACCAAAGAATTTAGCAGATGACGCATATCTTGAAATTGTAAACGACACGCTGAATAAAGCCATTACTTTATCTAAACCAGAACTCATCTTCTATGATGCCGGCGTAGACATTTACGCACATGATTCTCTCGGCCACCTTAATATCAGTCAACAAGGGATCCAACAACGTGAACTATTGGTACTTAAAACCATTCTAGAGCACAACATCCCTGTTGCTACTGTCATTGGCGGTGGTTATGACAAAGACCACAAAGCTTTAGCCCAAAGACATGCACTGGTGTTTCAAGCAGCAAAACAGTTGTTTAATTGAGACCACATAACCCAGAGCTGTATCAGTGCTGATTAAACTTGGATCAAAACAACCAAATCAATAACCCAAGAAACAACACCGCATCCAATTTAACTGATATCAGGAACCAGTCCTACAGATAAACCAAAACAATTGTTCACTGAACAGGATCTTAATTATTGATAGCTGATTAACTTTTCACCAAGTTTTCTTTAAAAAATTGGATAGTTCGCTGCCAAGCCAATGTTGCTGTTTCAGGGTTATATCGCGGTGTTGAATCATTATGAAAGCCATGTTTGCTATTTTTATAGAAATGCACTTGATAGTCTTTTCCATGAATTTTTAAAGCTTTTTCATAATCTTCCCAACCTGCATTAACACGTGGGTCATCATCACCATATTGAACCAGTAATGGCGCATTGATTTGAGCAGTTTCTTCAGCTGTTGGTTGCGTACCATAAAAAGGAACGGCCCCTTTTAAACCTGGAATACGTGTAGCCATCATATTTGATACCCAACCACCAAAACAAAAACCAACCACCCCTATACATCCATTACATTTTGGATGGTTATATAAATATTCATAAGCTGCAATGAATTCATTGAGCATGTCTCCACGGTCACGTTTTCTTTGCATAACTCGACCGTCATCATCATTGCCT
>CALLLZ010000169.1 GCA_938008005.1 uncultured Marinicella sp.
CAGCAATAAAGATTCCAATCTATTAATTGTTTCGGACAAAGCAAGTCATGTCGAAAAAATGGAGCAATTGATAGCAAATATTGACCGTAAGTCTGATTCTTCAATTGAGTTGATTCCTTTACAGTATGCCAATGCACAAGACGTGGCCGATACCTTATCGCAGTTGTTGGAATCCACCAATGCTTTAGGGCCTCAATCTAAAATTGTACCTGATACACGCACCAATGCAGTGATTGTGAATGCCAACCCATCATTGAAATCTAAAATCATGAACATCATTACCCGTTTAGATGTGCCATTAGATACCAACACCCAATCACAGGTCATTTATCTGAAATATGCCACTGCTGAAACATTGGTACCTATATTGGAAAATTTGGCTAAACGTGGCGAAGGAGAAAATGACTCCAATAATGTGAGTATTCAAGCCCATGCAGAAACAAACAGCTTAGTGATTAATGCACCTCCAGCGGTTTATCGTAATGTACAACAAGCTATAGAAATGCTGGATATCAGACGGCAGCAGGTATTGATTGAAGCCATAATTGCTGAAATTTCAGTGGATAATTCAAAAGAGTTGGGTGTTGATTGGTTTGCACCGATAGCTGGTGACAGTGATGATGGTATTGTTGGCGGTTCATTCACTGGCAGTACTTTACCTAATTTGACGGGTGAAAATTCGTTGGATGTTTTTGGTAGTTTACTGGCTGGTGGTTTGAATTTAGGTTACCTGAATTTTGGTACAGGTAATAATGGTGAGCAAATTTTTAAATTTGGCGGTTTATTGAAAGCCTTAGGAACCAATGGTAATAACAATATTTTGTCGACACCTTCAGTTGTGACACTTAACCACCAAGAAGCATCCTTGTCAGTAGGTCAGGAAGTGCCTTTTGTAACGGGGCAGTTCTCAGCCACAGGCAGTTCAGATGCAAATGGTTCTCCCAACCCATTCACCACCATCCAAAGAGAAGATGTTGGTTTGTCATTGACTGTAACTCCACACATCAATGAAGGCGGACAAATTGTAGTGGACATAGCTCAAGAGGTTTCAAGTATCGATGCTCAAACGGTCAGTGCCGTTGACGTGGTAACCAATAAAAGAACCCTCAGTACATCAGTCATGATTCCGGATAACTCTATTTTGGTTCTGGGTGGTTTAATGGAAGACTCGGTAAAAGAAACCATCAGGAAAGTTCCTGTATTGGGTGATATTCCATTGGTTAAAAATTTATTCAGAACCAAGAAAAGAACTCGGGTAAAAAGGAATTTGATGGTGTTTATCCACCCACAAATTTTGCGTAATGATTTACATCAAGAAGCAATCAGCAAACAGCGTTACAATGAAATTCGTCAACAGCAATTGGAAGAGGTAGCTCCAGAAAAATTCAGGCGTGGTGAACCGGTTTTACCAGAACTTAAAGAACAACAGTAAGTCAATGCCTGTTTCACAACCAGTTAAATTGCCGTCTTACAGCTTCGCTAAAAATCGTGGGGCCACCATTTTGAAACAACATGAGAATGGTGATATCACGTTGGCTGTATCTAAGAATGCATCGCCAGCTGCCATTGCTGAGCTACAGCGTCTGAGTAAAAAAGCCGTAGAGATTCAGTTTTATGAAGTGAAAGAATACCAACAGGTGATTCAGAAAATATATCATCATGAGCAATCTATGACTGATGATGTAGTGGCTGAAATGGATAACAGTGAAGTTGAATTATCAAAAATAGCTGAAGTTTTAGCAGAACCAGAAGACTTATTAGAAAGCAATGATGATGCACCAATCATTCGCTTAATTAATGCATTACTAGCTGATGCAGTTAAGCTTAATGCTTCTGATATTCATATTGAGCCCGGTGAAAATCACGTGTCTATTCGTTATCGTGTTGATGGCGAGTTACAAGAAGTATTAACACCTGCACGCTCATTGGCACAATTAATTGCCTCTAGGGTTAAAATAATGTCCAAGCTGGACATTGCTGAGAAACGTTTACCACAAGATGGGCGCATATCTCTTAAAATTGCAGCTCATCCGATTGATGTGCGAGTGTCGACCATTCCTGGTGCTTTTGGTGAGCGCATTGTGATGCGTCTACTCGATAAAAAAGCAGGTCAATTGAGCTTGAAACAATTGGGAATGAATCAACGACAGTTGAATTTAATGCAGGATTTAGTTCAATTACCTCATGGTATTATCTTAGTTACTGGTCCAACTGGCTCTGGTAAAACCACCAGTTTATACGCAGCAATTGAAGCGATTAACGAGCGATCGCGTAATATTATGACCATTGAAGACCCTATTGAATATCACTTGCAGGGTATCAGCCAGACTCAGGTGAATAGTAAAGTAGACATGTCATTTGCTCGTGGTTTGCGTGCCATTTTACGACAAGATCCAGATGTGATAATGATCGGGGAGATTCGTGATTTGGAAACAGCTGAAATTGCCATTCAAGCCAGTTTAACTGGGCATTTGGTATTCTCAACCTTACATACCAATACGGCTATTGGAGCGATCACCCGATTGGTCGATATGGGGGTGGCCCCGTTTTTGTTGGCTTCATCAGTTAAAGCAGTGATTGCTCAACGTTTGGTCAAGCGCCTCAACCCAACAACCAAGAAGCCTCAGAGGTTAGAAGAAAGCATGAAACGAACTTTAGATCTACCC
>CALLLZ010000170.1 GCA_938008005.1 uncultured Marinicella sp.
ATTTTACCAAAATGTTTTTTAATCAAGTTTAAAGTTTTTGCTTCATCAATCTTTCCAGCAACAACTAATGTAGCATTATCAGGTTGGTAATATTTCTTATAGAATGCTTGTAAATTTGATATATCAACATTCTCTAAATCAGAACGAGCACCTATGGTGCTTTTTCCATAGTTGTGCCAATCCATAGAAACTGAACCCATGCGTTGTAATAGCACCCTGATCGGATCGTTGTCGCCACTTTCTAATTCATTCCTGACCACAGTCATTTCTGAATCCAAGTCCTCTTTAGATATGAATGAATTAATCATGCGATCAGCTTCTAATTCTATTGCCCACTCTAAATTATCATCAGATGCTGCAAAAGTTTCATAATAATTGGTACGGTCCGTCCACGTTGTGCCATTAGGTTCAGCGCCACGGTCGGTTAATTCTTTAGAGATATTTGGATGTTTAGGCGTACCTTTGAACACCAAGTGTTCTAGCAAATGAGCCATACCTGTTTCACCATAATTTTCATGTTTAGACCCCACATGAAAAGTAATATTAACCGTTTGTGTTTCTTGCGACTTATCTGGAAACAACAATATTTGCAAACCATTATCTAAACTATATTCAGTTATGCCTTCAACTGAAGTGATTTTTTCTATGCCTTTAGGAAGTCTTGCTGACGCATTGGTCACAACAAACAACAAAAGTAATGAAAGTAGCAAAAGCCACTTGGAATCAGATTGAACTGCCATAATTTTCCTCATTGGTTAATTTGGGGAGGTTAAAATACATGCAAAAAGCATGAAACATTCGACTATCTCAAATATGCCTGTACACTTTATATCAAAGACAAGCCAAAATCACAGGACAAAAGTCATAGATTGCATTGTGATATCAATATGTTTGGATGAGTCTTATTATCCGACCTTTTACAACCTTAAAAATGATTAAGCTATGAATTGTGCGACTTCTCTATATCATCGCCCAACCTGAGATCCGATACACTGATAAGCATACACGGTCAGTTTGGTAAGTAAAGCACCTCACCCACCAACAATCTGTTACTTGATTTATTATTTATTGATTTGATTTCTGCCATGCTGATGCCATTTTGGCTAGCGATGTCACTGAGCGTATCGCCAGATTGAACTACGTGTTTTATTTTTTTACTTTTAGCTTGAGCAGCAATCCATGTATTGGGTGGTGGGCTTTGGTAAAAATACGCCCTGATACCTGCTGTGATTTGCCGGGTTAATTTATCCACATGTTTGGGGTCTTTCAGCTTCTTTTCATCACCGGGGTTACTGATATAACCAGTTTCAACCAAAATTGACGGCACATCAGGAGATTTAAGCACCAAGAAATTAGCTTGACCGAACCCTGTACCATGTAACTTGACCACCTGTTTTAAAGAACCTTGAACCGACTTGGCAGCTTTATGACTTTCTTCTAAGGCTGCATTTTGAGATAGATCGTACAAGACTTGAGAAAGCATATCCCTCTTCTCCTCAATCACCACACCACCAATCAAGTCTGATTTATTTTCAGAATTAGCCAACCATTTACCAGCCTCAGATGAAGCACCACGTTGATTCAGTATATATACGGATGCACCATTCACTTTTGAACTATGAAAGGCATCGGCATGAATAGAAACAAATAAATCAGCACCCTCTTGACGGGCTTTTTCAAAACGTTTTCTATGCTTAATGTAATAATCACCTGTTCTGATGATCAATGCCTTCATGCCTTTTTGTGCATTGATTTTCTTGGCCAATTCTTTTGCTATATTGAGCACCACTACTTTTTCATAGGTACCCGATGGACCAATTGCACCAGGATCTTCCCCACCATGACCGGCATCAATAGCAACAATAACGTCACGATTAGGTTTAGCCACCTCTGCAATGGTTTTGATTTGAGGTTTAATGTCACGATTCAAATCCACCACCAAACGATGGCCATATTCACCCGTTGGCTTCAACAAAAAACTCTTGGTATTTAATTGGTCATGTAAATCCAGCACGATGCGTACTTTATTTTTTTCTGAACTGAATCTGACTTTCTTGATGTCCTTGTTATTTTTAACTACCAAGTTGGAAGTCAGTTCTGACTTATCCAAATCAATAACCACTCTTGGCGGATTTTGCAATTCAAATAATTTATATTCGGCATCAGCACTGAGATCGAATACAGCACGTGTGTGATCAGGTCCTGTCCACACTCGCATGCCTTCGACTTTTGTGGCTTGAACAGCAACACTAATCAACAACATCAATAGGCTTGTAAGCAGTTTTCTCATGATCATTTAACTTAAAGTTCGCTTGATTTTATAAAAATACCACACTTCAATCAAGTATTTTTGCATAAAATCAAGAAGATAGACTAACCTTTTAACATTGTTGTTAAGGTTCTATTCAGCTTATTCAACTTAAATTTAAATATCCAGTCCGGTTCAGGCATAACACCGCGACCTTTTTCAGGCCATTCAACCAGAATAATATTTATATTATCCAGCAAGTCTTCAACCCCTAAAAAATACAGCTCTTCTGGATCTGTTAAACGGTATAGATCCATATGAACGAAATGACGCTCCCCGGCTTGATAAGTTTCATACAAGGTATACGTTGGGCTTTTTACATGCCCAGAAATACCACAAGCTTCCAGAAAAAGTTGAGCAAATGTGGTTTTACCCGCCCCTAAATCACCCTCTAAATAAATGACGTCCCCGGCTTTTACTCGATTTTTAAATTGAACGGCAACCGCTTTCAACTCAGACAGCTTTGATATGGAATGCATCTCATCTTTCATGACCAAACCTCATGTTAATGTTTCCTCATGCTTCATACAGTCCCTCATATTTCATGAAATGTTTCCCCATGCTTCATGCAATGTTTCTAATAAGTCAGTTGCTGTCATGGAAAGTCCATAACGACTGTGTTCACCCACTACAGCATGCCAAATCACCGCTAACTGAACCGCTTTTTTAACAGCCAACCCTTGGGCCATTAAACCAGCAATCAAACCAGCCAGCACATCACCTGAGCCTGCAGTGGCTAAATTAGCACTGCCATAAGGACAACACCAAACATTTTCAGCATCAGCAATTAATGTACCCGAACCTTTGAGCACTGCCACACAATTGTATTTCAGCGCCAATAACTTAACAGCTTGGTAGCGGTCCTGTTGAATTTCAACCACCGTCGAATTTAATAACACCGCGGCCTCCTTGGGATGCGGTGTTATGACTTTTAATTGAGTGGGTACAACTGGGCTGCGAGACAATAAATTCAACCCATCTGCATCAAGTATTAATGGCAGATTAGTTTCAACACAACTTTTAAATAATTTTTTAGACCAAGTAGATTGCCCCAAACCCATGCCTAGCAACAAAACATCAGCAGCTTTTTTCTCCAATGTTTTAAATAAAACCAGTGAACCACTTTGCTCAGCATAACTTTCGCTCATGATTTCTGGCGCATAAAGCGGTACCAAATTAGCATGACTCGAATCAGTCACTACTGTCGTTGATCCAGCACCCGCTTTTAACACTGCCTTTCCAGCCAATAAAACAGCACCCAACATGCCAGACTGGCCACCTGCGGTTATGACATGTCCATATTGACCTTTGTGACTGTTATGTGATCGGTTTTGGGTGATTTGCTGCAGCATCCTTGTACTCAATAACAAACCATCTGATTGAATTTCATGGTAAGCCGACTCAGGTACACCTAAGCCTTCATAAAGAATTTCACCACAACAATCTTTACCCGCTAAGGTGAACAAACCTGTCTTACGAGCTAAGATAACAATGGTCTTTAGAGCCTTAACAGCTATCCCTTCAACTTTGCCAGTATTACCATTCAAACCACTGGGAATATCAACAGCAATAATAGGTACAGGCATTTGGTTAAGCCATTCAAGCACACCGCGATAAGGTTGTGCCACCACTCGATTCAGCCCTGCGCCAAATACAGCGTCAACCACAACATCAAAGACTGATTTTTCGATGAGTTCAACTTCATCAATGGTCCACACATCGCCTTGGTACTGCTCAGCAGCTAAACGGGCACAACCTTCAAGCTCCATCACATCACACAGCGTCAAAACACCAACAGTTTGCCCTTGTTGTCGTGCTAATTCAGCAATGACAAAGCCATCACCACCATTATTACCTGGACCGGTGACAACCAATAGCTTTTGAAAATCTTTTACATGTTGGTATACTGCATCACCAGCTAACTGCATCAACCCAAAAGAGTCAACACCCAAACATTCAGCAGCCAGTTGATCAATCGCGCTGGTTTTGTCGTTGCTATAAAGTTTATTCATGTGTAGGGCATAGGTCTCTTATAATAACAATTTTTAAAAGCACCATTTTAGCAGTTACTTGCATGCAACAAAACCTTGATTACCAGCAACTAAAAAAGCAAATCAAAGCTTGGGCTCTTGAGGTGGGTTTTCAGCAGGCTGGTATCAGCGACATCGATCTATCAGAAGCTGGCGTGTATTTGAATAGCTGGCTTGAAAAAAATTACCATGGACAAATGGAATACATGCAACGTCATGGCGATAAGCGTTACCACCCAGAACAATTGGTGCCAGATACATTGAGCATCATATCAGTGCGTTTAGACTATATGCAATCTAAACTCACACCCTATGAAACACTGACCAAACAGCCAAACAAAGCCGCCATTTCAAGATATGCTTTGGGTCGCGACTATCATAAGGTATTGCGCAAAAAACTTAAAAAGCTGACCGAAAAAATTGCCACTGCAATTGGTCCTTTTGGTCACCGCGTCTTCACCGATTCTGCACCAGTGATGGAGAAAGCCATTGCTGAAAAAGCTGGCTTGGGATGGATTGGCAAACACAGTAATTTACTGAATTCCAAAGCCGGTTCATATTTCTTTTTAGGTGAAATTTATACCGACTTACCTTTACCACCTGATCGCAAACAAAGTTTTCACTGTGGTAGTTGTACCCAATGTATTCAGGATTGTCCGACTGATGCCATTGTGGCACCTTTTCAAGTTGATGCCAGGCGATGCATTTCTTACCTTACCATTGAAAATAAAGGTCCTATCCCGATCGAATTCAGACAAGCCATGGGTAACCGAATTTATGGTTGTGATGACTGCCAAGTGGTATGCCCTTGGAATAAGTTCACCCAAGACACCCAAGAACAAGACTTCAGTCCAAGACATCAATTAGATGATATAGACTTACTGACCCTTTTTACTTGGACAGAAGATGAATTTTTATCCAAAACTGAAGGTTCACCGATACGCAGAATAGGTTATCAGGCCTGGCAAAGAAATTTAGCAGTGGGTTTGGGCAATGCAAAGTCATCTGAGGAGATTATTCAGGCTTTAAAAGACAAGTTGAATACCGCATCGCCTATGGTCAAAGAACACATTCAATGGGCATTGAAACAATTGTCTACTTAATCCCTTGTCAGTAAAAAAATTACTGTAAACAATAAAACCAATTTGTAGATTTTAAGGTTTATACTCCTCTCTTAAGAGCTCTTCAATGACTTGTGAGATATTAACCAGGTCATTATACTGATTTAAGGTTAAGGTTTGTTGTAAGTATTGGTGGACAGATACACCACAGGCTCGCTCATCATTTAAACAAAACATATCAAGTTGATTTTGATTTATTACATCATATTCTCTGAAATTAGATTCATAAAGTAAGGTAATATCACCTACATTTGATGTGATTAAATTTAAATTATCCGTACCAACTTTTTTGGCTATTAATTTGATAAAGTCCCAATCCTGAGTTAATAAATACATCAGTGCAATCGTGTCTAATCGATCTGCTCTAGAATCGTTTAAAATGTTTTTTGCTTTAGACTTTAAACCCTCATCCGGCACCAAGCGAAGTAATTCCTGTACTTGTTCTTGCATTTTCTCGGCTTTTCTTTTCAGGGTGTTATTTTTGTTTTCATCCACTTGCGATATGAAATCAAACCATTTCTCACAGCGGTATTGATAGCCTATGAAAACCTTTTCCTGCTTTTCTGTTTTTTCTGTATTTTGGTGCTTTTCAATTGATTCATAAAATACATCGATGTCATCACCACAGTCGGTAAGCGCACCGATATAGTTTGAATCAATAAAGTAATCTACTTCATCCTCAGCCACTTTAGATTGCTTGGTACTATTTGTTTCGAGAGTATTTGTTGTCGATATTATATGTTGCTGACTTGATTTGACAGAATCAGTTGTTTTTTCACCTTTTTGCAGGTCTTTACTGACAGGTTTATAATAAAAGAAACCCGCCAATAAACACACGATTATGGCAAATATCAGTTTTCTAAGCATATAGTTAGTTTATGAACATGATGGATAAAATCATCACAGTTTATCACTCAAAATAAGGTCGTCTATATCGTATTGGTTAATTTCATCTAGTTCTGAAAAATTAGACTTATATAAAGATACATTGCTTTTCTGGATTTCGGATATCCACTGTTTATCTTTTTTCTAGCCAATCAGAAGCAATAATTGAATTAACCACTTGTAATGCATGTAAGAGGTCGTCATATTGATTGATGGTGGATTGGCTTCTGATCCATGAACTGTGTGTTTGCCCACAAGCGGTTTCATTAATCAAACACAAGTCAGACATGAGGCTGCTGGTAGCAGAGCAATCTAGCCCTTTTTCACAGCTATACAAACCAGCAAGGTTCAAATTTGACCTTAAAAATTCGATATTTGAAGTATTCATGCCTTCACCTATCTTGTTTAGAAAAGCATGGTCATAACTCAATAAATATAAAAGAGCCGTTCCAGCAATTTCAGGGTCAATATGAGAAACGTTTTGTATGGCATTATCGATGATATTTGCGTCGTATTCATATGCACTCAAACCAGTCAATATTTTTTCTTTTTCCAATGTGCTTGTTTTTAATGTCTCCAATTCTTTCTGATTGAGTGTGCTTAAATTTTCAAACCACTTATCACAATCATCCATCATTTTTTCAAAAGCCCTTATTTCGGAGTCATCAAGTGCGTTTATATCAAAGTTCTTTATTTTTTCGTAGTGTGCTTCTAAACCGAAACCACATTGGCTATAATTTTGATAATCATCGTGAGATTTTGAACTTACTGTGTGTTTTTTAATCGTGTCAGGATTATTTTCGGATTTGTGAATTGATTGATCAATTGCTATAGGAAATGAGGGCTTATTTTTATTAGATGTATCATCAACTGTATTGAAATAGAAAAACGTCAAGGCCGTTAAGATACACAACATAACGACCCCAATTAAATATTTTTTTCTTGTCTTGAGCATCTGTTTAAATATTCCTGAATTCTATTTTTAATTGCAAGAGTTAGGTGCTTCGGTAACCAAAGGTGCTGTGGCATTGTATACACCTACTACGTATCTAGCAATGCTCCCATCAGGTAACGGTAGTGAGAATATCGATCCAGCGCTGTATTTTTCTGCAAATTTAGCCCTAGCTCTGATACCAACAGCTCTGCTCCTGGCTAAAACAAATGCAGCGGTCGCAAGGGCTTCTCTGGCATCCCCAGTGATATTGTGACAACCATCTAATTGATTAATTTGAGCAAAAGAGTCTCCAGAGCCACCCCCACTTGAACCTCCACCAGTTACCGTATAGATTACACCAATTAACATGGCTGAATTTGCAAAGTTAACAGAGCCAACAACTTTGATTCTCGGCTGTGGTACTGGGACCTCATCT
>CALLLZ010000171.1 GCA_938008005.1 uncultured Marinicella sp.
CTTGTGGGACAATCAGTTTGGGTGAAAGGTATTGTTACTGCTGACTTTCGTGGTAAAAAACGTTTGAGCGGTTATTTTATTCAAAGCACTGAATCCGATCAAAATCCGCAAACTTCAGAGGGTGTGTTTGTTCATGAAAACAATTTACAATTGCCTATAAAAATAGGTGATTTAGTCGTTCTAGAGGGGCAGGTGAAAGAACAGTATGGGGTAACGCAGCTATCCAGAGCTAAGAAAACCCAAGTGTGTTCTTCTAATAACCCTTTGCCGAAGCCGGTGAGCATAAGCTTGCCATTGAATGGTTTTGATTTAGAGAATGTAGAAGGCATGTATGTCACTTTGGCTAAACCTTATGTAATCAGTGACGTCTATCCATTTGTTCAATTAGGTGAATTGGTGGTTTCTTCAAAACTGCTGATGAATCCAACTTCGCTATATCGTCCTGGTGCTGCGGTTGATCAATTGGTTCAAACCAACCAGAAAGATCGGCTTATAATTGATGATGGCAGTTTGAAAAAGTTCATTCAACCGATCGGCAAAGGTACTGATGGAAAACAGACTTTGAGTGCAAAGAATCAAATTCAACTGGGACAAACCTTACATACTTCAGGTGTTATGCACTACGCTTTTGGTCAATATAAATTGCAAGCCACTACTGTTAATAAGTTGGGTAAACCCCTAGGCTCAAGTCAACTGAAGCCGGAGCAAACTGGCGGAAAAATAAAGATAGCCAGTTTTAATGTTGAAAATTTCTTTACTACGTTAGATAACGGATCGGAAATATGTGGTCCATTGAAAAATTTTGGTTGTAGAGGAGCTGATAACGAAATTGAGTTCAAACGCCAACTGGCTAAATTGGTCAAAGTGATCAATACAGCTGATGCTTCGGTGGTTGGTTTGCAAGAATTGGAAAATAATGAAAATCAATCTATTCAGGCCTTAGTTGACGGTCTTAACCACTCGGCTGGTACAAGAAAATGGGCTTTTATTGATACGGGCTTGTTAGGCGATGATGCGATTAAAGTGGCTTTAATCTATCAAGTTAGCCAGCTTAAACCACAAGGTGATTTTGCATTACTTAATCGTGCAGCTAACCCTGACTTTTTGGAAAATAAAAACAGAATTATTGTTGCTCAAACTTTCAATGATTTTGAAGGTAATGCATTCAATATTGCAACAGTACACTTCAAGTCCAAAAGCTGTCGTGATGCGACGGGCATATATTTAGATCAAAAAGATGGTCAAGGATGTTATAACCCAACACGAGTTCAAGTGGCGCAGCAGTTAGCTCAATGGTTACAATCGGACCCAACCAATCAACAGGCTGAAGCCACCTTTATTGTTGGGGACTTCAATTCATATCAACAAGAAGATCCGATGGAGAGCTTGAAATCAGCTGGCTTTTATAATGTAGCTGAAAAATATCTGCCCGAAGAAAATTGGACCACAAGCTATCGAGGGACAGTTGGCTCACTTGATTATATTTTGGCTAATAAAGCAGCAAAAACATTGACAACTGGTTTAACCCAATGGCACATCAATTCAGTGGTTATGGAGCAATTCGGTTATAACGTCGAGCCGTTCAGTGAAAATTTTTCTAAACCTGCAAGTTTTTATCTAGAAGATCCGTATGCCTCATCAGATCATGATGTTGTTATTGCTGGTTTTGAATTTTAAGCGCTTAACTGTTAATTCATCACATGATCAACCAAAGCTTGCTGGTAGCATGTGTCCTCACTGGGTATGGATTCATACTCAGTGATAGTGACTACTGACAATTCTCGTTACCTCATGTTTAATTTTTAGCTAAAAATAACAGTTTAACTAGAAATACTTGAATAACCGTAAAAAACATATGTATTGATTTCAAAAAACAATTGTTTTAGACAGTTTTAATTAGATTGTTTGCTAAGATTATTTATAAAAAATTTTTAAAAATTTTGGGGATAGCAAATGAAAATTAAAATATCTTTGGCATTGATATGTTTAACAATGATTTATATATTCAGTTTTGAGTCATTGTTTTATGGTAAGCCTCTATCAGGAGTTTCTGAGTCAGTTCAAATTAATCAAGAACCATTGGTTGAAAAGGCATCATCTGAGGTGTTGAGGCTGTCAGGTAGAAATATTGAACCTCTTAAAATTGAAGCTTATGCATTAAGGCCTTTGGTCTCAATTCCCAATCCTACTTATTCAACCTTAAGTCCAGAGCTGCAAGGAAAATTAACAGCAACAGAAGATGTTGGTCCAAAATTCAGAACCAGTGGTTTTAGAAATGAACCAGTTAGTCCAAGTGTTGTGGCAGAATATTTAGAAAATGGTTCGGTTGATCAAACCAGATCGTATCCAAATAAATCCTTGGTGTCTTCATTTGATGCGGGTGGACAAGTCACCAATGTAGCTAATACAGGTTTTTTTAACATTCCTGCCGATTCACATGGCGCTGCTGGACCAGATCATTTAGTCAATGTATTCAATACATCCATTGAATTTTATAACAAAAATGGTACCGGTGGTGTCAGTGGTTCTCTGCAAAACTTTTTTGCACCTTTGGGACCGGTTAACTTAACTTTTGACCCAAAAGTTCTTTATGATCAAATGGAAGACCGTTGGGTAGTTGTGACGTTACAAAGAACTGATACGATCAATGGAGATCCGGCTAATACATCAAATGTCTTTGTGGCGGTCTCAGAAACTGATGACCCAAATGGTGCTTGGTTCATGACTGATATCAATACAGTAGTTAATATAAATAGCGCTGATCGTTGGTTTGACTACCCGGGCTTGGCAATCGATGATGAAGTCATTTACCTGACCGGTAATATGTTTGGGTTTGGCGGAGGCGGTGGTGCAGGTTCTCGCTTATGGATCATTGATAAAGCTGATTTTTATGCGGGTAATGCCCCAGTGGTGCTAGGGCCTATCGACCCTTATGCGGGCGGTGGGGCTAGCATAACCACACAACCGGCCCATGTTTATGGTACATCTCCAACTGGGTTTGGTACTTATTTAGTTTCCTATTCAAGGCTTACCAGTTCAGGGATTGAATTTTGGCAAACCGTTCGGGTTGATAATCCATTGGGTGCCATAAGCTTTACTCAACAATTCATTGCTGTAGGTGATATAGAGCCTAATGTAGGTGGTCTGCCTCTGGCCTCACAAGCTGGGTTGTCGACAGATACCAATTCTTCTTTGACAGTGGCAACCAATGATACCAGAGCGCTGGATGCCGTGTGGCGGGATAATAAGCTGTATAGTACTGCAACCATTGAGAGTCAGACTCAGTTGGGGGAAACTTCGGCCAGTTGGATATCCTTTGATGCCAATGGCACTTCAGCCATAGCATTAGATGAGTTTGGTATTGCAGATGGTGAGAATATTGCTGCGGGTACTTTTACTTTCTTTCCATCGATTGCGGTTAATTTAGATGGGGGGATCGCTTTGGGTTATTCTGCTTCAGGTCCTACATTAAACCCAGGTTCATACTATACATTTAAATCAACCACAGATACAGGAATGCGCGATTCTCGGGTTTTGCGTGCAGGAACGGATTTCTACTTCCGCTCTTTTCAAGGTGGGAATAACCGCTGGGGTGACTACTCAGCCATGGTGGTTGACCCTAATGATGAATGTTTTTGGGTTTATAACAAACATGCTGTGACCCGTGGCATGCCTACCGCAGGTAACGATGAAGACGGCTTGTATTTGTCTGCTTTTGGCGAAG
>CALLLZ010000172.1 GCA_938008005.1 uncultured Marinicella sp.
CAGGAGTACATATCGATGATGAAGTCAGTTGTTTTGCTCAATTAAGAGCTTTCAAAGATAAGTTTTAACCCCAATCATTTTCAAATCCCAATCTTCGAAAACGAAATACCTCAACTGAGATGTAATTTGTGTTGCTTAACCCAACATGTTAATCTGTAAAAGATTAAAACTTGGGTTTAACATCAAAACTGCATTTAACACCACTGTCATTCCTCTGATTTTATTGGGGTTTTCACTGTTCTCTGAAAATATAAATGCCCAAACTGGAAAAGCTGAAAGTGAAAAACAAGTTCAACTTGAAAAGTTTGACGGCAAAAAATTTGCACAAGATTATTTTAATGCCTGGAGCGCAACCCAAAAACCTGAAGCCACCAAGAAGGACATTGAACATTATCTTAGCTTCTACAAAGATGACCTGGGCCACCAACACTTACCATATTCTCCTGATGATAAAAGGTACCCAGATGGCAAAGATGGTATGCGTGAAGGCATGACTCACTACTTAGGCGCGCATATTGAGTACCGTTCTAAACTGATTAATTCTACTTTCGGCCACCAAGTAATTGTCATCGAATATGAGACATATGCTAAAGGTCAAAGGCCTGGTGGTGAAACCGTTGTACAAGAATACCATACCCTAGAAGTACTCGAGATTGAAGACAATAAAATTTCTGTGATTAGAAAATACAGCAATTAAACTTGCCCTTTATTTAGGGCAACAAGAAGCGTCAGGAGATTCTTTGGTCGCGCCTTAAGATGACAAGCCAAATAATACTGAACATATAATTAAATATATGACTATTTTTTAGGCGCAGGCTGAGGCCTCTCAAACACCCAATTAAGATCTTTAGACAAATCTTCTCGGTATTGATAACCAGCAAAACTCAAGCTTTTGATTTGTTCTACATCATTCACTTCATGATTTATTATTTCACGAGCCAACATACCACGAGCTACTTTGGCATAAAAAGCAATGATGCGAGTTTTACCTTCCTTAGTATCTTTGAAGTCAATATTCAAAACTGGAGCATCTAGCAATTTCGACTTAACTGCCTTGTAATATTCATTTGAAGCCAAATTAACCACAACATTATCTGATTCTTTATTAATCAAATCTGTTACTTTATTACCCCAAAATTGGTACAAATTTTCACCCTTTGAAGTAGGTAATTTGGTTTTCATTTCCAACCTATACGGCAAAATCAAGTCCATTGGTTTTAAATAACCATATAAACCCGAAAGTATTCGCAGGTGCTTTTGAGCATAATCCCAGTTCGATTGCTGCATGGATTCCGCATCCAAACCGGTATATACATCACCTTTGAATGCCAACGCAGCTTGTTTGGCCACACCTAATTTAAAAGGGGTTTTAAAAGTTTGAAAACGATCATGATTCAGGTTAGCTAAATTCTCGCTGACAGACATCAATTGAGCAATACTTGATGGTGAATAACCTTTTAATTCTTGGGCTAAGGATTTGGCATCTTTTAACAACACGGGTTGGCTGTGTTGTTGCAATTCATGGGGCTCAAAATTTTGGCCTTTGGAGGGTGAAATTAAAATCAACATGGTATTTCTTCGTTCAAAGTGGCAGTTAATGCACTTGTTATGTGGGTTAATTGTTCAGCTTCAATGATAAATGGTGGCATCAAGTAGAGCAAATTCATAAATGGTCTGACCCAAACTCCTTTTTCGACCATTTTATCTTGAAACACAGTCCAATCTAAGGGCTCCAATAATTCAATCACACCAATCGCACCTAACACCCGAACATCTTTAACCAGTGGATTTTGCCTGTTTATTTCCAGTTCAACAGTTAACTGTGATTCGATTCGATTAACTGTTTTTTGCCAGTCTGAAGATAATAAAAGCTTGATACTGGCCAAGGCAACAGCACAAGCCAATGGATTCGCCATAAAGGTTGGTCCATGCATAAAATTGGTGCCAATGCCATCTGATATCATGCTATTACACATAACCGCAGATAAAGTCATATATCCACCAGTTAATGACTTGCCTAAACACATGATATCTGGAACCACATCAGCATGCTCATAAGCAAACAATTTTCCAGTACGACCAAAACCAGTTGCAATTTCATCAAATATCAACAACACATTGTATTGGTCACATAAGGCCCTCACTCGCTTTAGATAATGAGGCGAATAAAAATTCATCCCCCCAGTGCCTTGCACAATGGGCTCGAAGATCACGGCAATAATTTTTTTGTGATTTTTAACCAGCTGTTGCTCGAATTCAAGCAAATACTTTTCATCCCAAGCTTGGTCAAAACCACAATGTGGTGCATCAACGAATATATGTTGGTTAAGTAATTTACTGAATTTATGGTGCATACCAGTATCAGGGTCGCAGACAGACATAGCACCAAAGGTATCACCGTGATAGCCTTTAGAGAATGTCATGAACTGGTTTTTTTCATGCAAACCTTGTTCAAAACAATATTGTGATGCCATTTTCATCGCCACTTCTACAGCCACTGAACCAGAATCAGCAAAAAAGATCGCATTCAATGATTCATCTGTGATGGCCAATAACTCCTTACCTAAATTAATAGCTGGTTCATGTGTTAAGCCACCAAACATCACGTGAGATACCTTATTCAGTTGGTCGACAACAGCTTGATTCAAAACAGGGTGATTATACCCATGAATACAACACCACCAAGAAGACATGCCATCTATCAATCTTTTACCATCTGTTAAATTCAAGTAAACACCATCCGCACTTTCAACAGGGTAATTTTTTGTTGGGTTGGTTAGACTGGTATAAGGATGCCACAAATGGGCTTGATCAAATTCTTTATCCATATTTAATTATTGATTCTCACCAATTACTACCTTCTGCTGCAAGACTGAACGCGTGATTAATGAATTCTGAATCAAAACCACGGCGATACAAAAAAGCTTGACGCTTGGCTTTTTCTTTATAAGCTTGTTCTTTATTGACTTGCCAATCTTGGCCTTTATATTTCTTCCAATACACACTTTCTACAACTTTAAAAAAATCAATGTCGGCTTCGGCTTCAGCAGCTGTTATATCCTCACTGGACACTCCCTTCATTTCAAGTTCACGGCTGATGCGCGAAGGTCCGTAACCTTTATTGGCACGACTGCGCCAATATGATTCGGCATAACGAGCATCAGAGATCAGATTATCTTTTAATAGTTCAATAATTAACTCATCAACCAAAATGGCATCATGCGATTTGTTAAGTAACTTTTTACGCAACTCATCACAAGAATGTTCGCGCATCGCTAAACTCCCCAAAGCAGAGGCACGGACTCGTGCCTCTGGGGTGTATTTTGTCTTATCAAAAGTCGACACTGGCTTTGAGTATTACCCTTTAAGCGTCTATGGACTCGGCTTCTTCGGCATCCAAAGCAGCTTGGACGTCTTCAGGCTTCGGTAGTAAAATATCTCTCAGTTTCTGTTCCAGTTCAGTCGCATGTTCTGGGTTCTCAGTGAAGTATTTCTTTGAATTTTCTTTACCTTGACCAATTCGAATATCCCCATAACTATACCAAGCACCGGCTTTATTAACTAAATCATGTGCTACACCCAGATCAATCAACTCACCCAATAAAGATATGCCTTTACCATATAAAATTTCGAATTGAACTTGTTTAAATGGAGGTGCCATCTTATTTTTCACCACTTTGACACGAGTTTCATTACCAATAACTTCATCGCCTTTTTTAATGGCTCCAATGCGACGGATATCTAACCTTACAGAAGAGTAAAATTTCAGGGCATTGCCACCAGTTGTGGTTTCAGGACTACCAAACATCACACCAATTTTCATTCTGATTTGGTTAATGAAAATCACCATACAGTTGGTGCGCTTGATATTACCTGTTAATTTACGCAAAGCTTGAGACATCAAACGGGCTTGTAACCCCATATGAGAGTCTCCCATGTCACCTTCAATTTCAGCTTTAGGTGTTAAAGCTGCTACAGAATCAATAACAATCATATCTACTGCATTAGAGCGGACTAACATGTCACAAATTTCCAGAGCTTCTTCGCCAGTATCTGGCTGAGAAACCAACAAATCATCTATGTTGACACCTAATTTAGCTGCATAAGCAGGATCCAATGCATGCTCAGCGTCAATAAAGGCCGCTGTTCCACCTTTCTTTTGACATTCAGCAACAGCATGCAAAGTCAATGTTGTTTTACCACTTGACTCAGG
>CALLLZ010000173.1 GCA_938008005.1 uncultured Marinicella sp.
TGTTTATAATTAAAATCATGGGCGAAAAATCATATCACTTCAACCTTCTTTTGATGCTGGCTTTCCTGTTATCTGTTCACAAGGCCAATGCCATGCTAGATACAAACACTGTTTGTACACAACCAGGTATCAATGCTGAATTTTTAGAGTGTGCGGCTTTGGTGAATTTGTACAACATCACTGATGGTGATAATTGGCTCAACAACACCAATTGGGGCAATGCTGATATTAATAGTTGGTTTGGTGTTTCTGCCTTTGGTCCATCTGTATTGAATGTTTGGTTTCTGGAGTTAGGAGGCAACAATTTAAATGGAATTATTCCTGGTACTTTAGGTGAATTACTTCAATTACGTAGATTGGATTTGAGTGACAATAATTTATTTAGTTTTATCCCCAGTGAATTTGGTGGGTTGGATAATCTTGAGGTGATATTGTTGGGGGATAATTTTCTGGATGGGGCAGTACCAAGCAGCATTTCCAATTTACCTCAATTACGGGTGTTACAATTACAGAATAACCAACTAACAGGGCAAATAATGTCCAAAGTGGTTGGTTTAAGCACATTGACTGATCTGTGGATTGATAACAACAGCTTCATTGAAGTATTGCCAGCGAGCATTAACCAGATGCAAGCATTGACATATTTTTCAGCACATAATGTTGGTTTTATCGGTCAAATACCCAAAAACATAGTAGAACTTGATCAATTGGAGTTTCTGTTTTTACCTGATAATAATTTAACTGGAAGAATACCGACTTGTATCGGTCAAATGTCAAGTTTACGTCAAATTGATTTATCTGATAATAAACTCGATGGGCGTTTACCAGAATCATGGGGAGCACTAGTCAATTTTGATTTTATTACACTGATTGGAAATAAGCTGTCAGGTGACATACCAGAATCTTGGGGGCAGATGACATCGTTACAGGGTTTTTACTTGAGTGAAAATTCAATCACTGGAACTGTACCAGTTGGTTTTGGTGACATGGATTTGATGAATCAATTTTACTTGGATGCCAATAACATGAGCAAAGGCGTAATTCCGCCTGAAATTGACAATTGGTATCAACAAATTCCAAACAAAAGCATAAGTTTTCAAGGCGTATCCGATGAAATATTTTATGCTGGTTTCGAAGGTTCTTGTGGTTTATAAAAAGGTTAATTGTTTGTGTTTTGAGGAAAAAAATTCAGTAAATCTGTGATGGGTCTATCTGTAGACCATCTGCTCGAATGATTTTTCCATAATATCTGTCCACTGCCTTTATGCACCAGAAATGCACTGGCATGTTTTTTGCTGTTCAAGTCAACTCCCAGATAGCCATAATCAGCTTGGCTTGCTATAGCTCCGCTAAGTAGAACAGTTCCAAATTGTTTGATGATACCAACTGCTGATTGGTTGATATGCATATATAAAATGGCTGTGTTATTAGGCAAGTTCATGGACTCAAAATGATAGCCCATTTGCATACCACGATGACTTATTTCATCATTTTCAATATGCCGCCTGGTGGCCATGTATTTAACCAGGATACCCAGAAACTCTTGGTGTTGAGAAATCAATTCGCCACTGATGTTTTGCTGTGCCAAGCTATAGGGTGGATAAAGCAATTCAGTTTGTAATTGTTCTTTAATATAATGTTCAACAGGGAAATCGGTTTTAATCAACAATCCACTGCTTAATAAATAAGATTGAGTTGGAGGGTAGCCAGCATGTTGTAATTCAGTGTCAACTTGTATCAAAAGTTTGTTCAAGGTTTTTTGATGGTAGTAACTGTCGTAGTCCCAATACTGACCCAAGTCATCGCGCAAGTTCAGGTAATCAATCACCACCATCACTTGATCAATTTGGATTTGATCAGTATTGGGGAATTGATAAACAAAGCTGCCTTTGGGTTGACAGCCTACTAACCCAAAGAACAAAAAATATGTCAGCAGTTTAAGTGGTTTCATTCTATTTCTTGGTATGTTTATAAACTTGCCCACCTTTCATTACAAAATCCACATCCAATAATTCTTTGATATTATTGATAGGTGAGCCAGAAGTGGCAATGATATCAGCATATTTGCCCACTTCAAGTGTTCCAAGTTGAGCATCCATACCAATCAAATCAGCAGCATTTATTGTAGCAGTAACCAATACTTCGGCATTGGGCATACCAGCTTCACTCATCAAAACAGCCTCATCGGCATTGGTGCCGTGTTTAGAAATACCACTGTCTGTTCCAAAAGCTATTTTAACGCCTGCTCGATAAGATTTGATGAAGTTACCTTGCATGTCAGTACCGACTTTAATGGCCTTGGCTGCCACTGCAGGAGGTAAAATATCGGTATTTTTAGCCATTTGAACCACTGTGTCACCAGCCAATAAAGTAGGTACTAAATAAGCACCAGTTTGTTTGAATAATTTAATCGCCTCTTTACCCGTGTAAGTACCGTGTTCGATGCTGTGAACACCAGCTTTTAAAGCTGCAATGATGCCATCCTCATGATGTGCATGTGAGGCGACTTTCTTACCCATTCGTTCGGCTGCCAAGACCACTTCTTTAAGCTCATCCATTTCCATTTGTTGTCCGGTGCCGGTGGCCCTGTCAGTCATTACGCCACCGGTTGAAGTGATTTTAATTAAATCGGCACCATATTTAATGGCATCACGCGTAGCGCGTCTGCAATCATAAGGGCCATCGCAGATTGATTTATCGGTATAAAACTCCATCCGTTCATGTTTCATACCGCTGACATCAGCGTGACCGCCAGTGATGCCTACACCACCAGCTGCAATGATACGAGGGCCATCAATCCAGCCTTTTTCAATGGCATCCCGATAGGCATACATATATTGAGAATCTGATCCCACATCGCGAACTGTCGTAAAACCAGCCATTAAAGTTTTCATACCGTGGTGTACAGTTCGCATACCAACCAATTGAGATGACATTTTCAAAGCATCACGATCGTTGTTGGGCCCCAATTCGCCTTGTAAGTGGACATGCATATCCATTAGACCTGGCATGACGAAAGCATCGCGTAAATCAATAACTGTCAGTTCATCTTTAGATTCAAAATTAGTAAAGCCAGGGTCAACAGCTGTGATTTGCCCGTCGATAATGGTTATGGTTTGTTTTTTGAGAGTTGGCTTGCCTGGAATAGCTAAAAGTTCGCCAGCATAAATAACAGTTGTTTTTGCGTTGATTGATTGTATTGATGTGAATAAAAAAAATACAAAAGTCAAAAGTCGAATCATATCATTAGCTCATAAGTTTAATGAGCTAATGATATCAAATTAACTTTGATGTTTTGAGTTTATTCAAAACCAGTTTGAAAGATAAGGTCTCCACGCCCATAGATAATATAATTTACACTGGTGTCTGCAGCTCCTTGGTGAGTGCTTATTAAGATATCATCAATTCCATCAGCATTGATATCACCTGCCTGGCTTAAGTTGGTTGGTACAGAAAATTCAGTGCCATTAATGCTTTTTATATTAAAGCCGTTTTGGCCATTTAGTGTTTCAGGATTGAAGTTCAGGGGAAATCCAGCAGGGTTGGCAAAAATAACATAGCTAGCGATAAATGGCTGAGTAGTTCCTTGAAATTTCCATGAATTAAGAAGTATGTCTTCGTATCCGTCGTTATTGATGTCACCAGCTGAACTTTGATGGAAACCCAAGTTCTCAGAAGTCTGTGACCCTTTCATTAAAAAGCCGTTTGTGCCATTTATGCTGGTTAAATCAAACTCTGCAGATTGGGGCTGATCAGATCCATATATTACATAGGTAGCTCCTGCCTGATATTCAATTTCACTGGCCTGTGGGTATGAAATAATAAGGTCATCAATCCCATCTGCATTCAAATCGACTGAACTACTGGAAAGCTTCAAGTCATGTTCGGGAGTGAAACCTATGTCATCAACTCCTTTAACGCTGAAACCATTATTTCCATCTAACATGTTTAAGTCAAAACTACTGGAGAAGTTTTGACTGCTGCCAAAAACCACATAAGTGGTACCAAATGAATTTTTTAGTGATAGCTTAAAAGGTTTTTTACTGTTTAGGATGAGATCATTTAACCCATCATTGTTGATGTCACCAGAAGAAATTGATTCACCTAAAAAGTCATCCATTACTTTACCGTGAATAGCAAAGCCATTGGTTCCATTCAATGTAGACACATTCATCAATGCTGGAAAGCCAGAATCTGTCCCAAAAATCAAATATGCCGATCCAGAATTAAAATCATTAACATCTGTGTCAGGAGTACTGATAACGATGTCATCAATGTTGTCTCCATTAAAGTCATCTATTAACTTAACATCAAAACCTATTCTATCACCAAGAGCTGCTCCTTGAATAACAAAACCATTGGAGCCGTCTAATGTACTCAGGTCTAAGCCCAGAGGGAAGTTACCATTTTGTCCGAAAATAACGTAAATGCTGCCAGCATAATTGTTACCAGAAAAAGCATTTTCACGTGCGCTGATGATGAAATCATCTATCCCGTCGTTATTGATGTCTTTGGCTCCGGCGGTTGCAGAGCCTAAGCTTTGTCCAGCATGTTGACCATAAATACCAAACCCATTAGAACCATTGATATTAATTAAATCAAAGTTGGTGGGAAAGCCATCATTTGTTCCATACACTACATAAGCAGCACCGGCATTGGTTTCAGTTGTGTCTGATCCTGTTGCTCCAATAATGAGGTCATCAATACCATCATTGTTGACATCCCCTGCATTTCGAGCTCGAGCAAAATCATCGCCTTGCTCGCCATTGATGATAAAACCATTTTCACCATTCAATTGAGACAGGTCGAATACGGAATTAAATTGAGCAGTTACATGAGTGATGTTCAGAAGTAACGCGAAACATACTGTTGATTGAAATTTTTTCATAGTCATTCTCTAAAAGTTGTTTATATTTTTAGGCAATATTTCATGCCTCTTAGTATCTATATCGAAAATATGAAAAAAACTTGTCAAAATATTTCAATTAATAATGTTATCACCTATTTTGAGTAGTTGCTCTCTCCACTGGATTTTTAAGTTTGGTGTGCATTGAGGGTAACCAAAAATTTCTTCTGACTTAGTCAGTTCCCATTTACCGTCTTTTGATTTAACGGTGTATTTGTTGGCCTGGCCTTTCGAGTTTGTAACCGTTCTGACTCCGCAACAGTAATCGATATCCAGTATTTCATTTTCGCACATATTGGATTTATACTGAACCCTGCGAATTCGTGAACGACCATCATAATCATAGTTTATATACTTAATATCAAAGCCATCATACAGGGTGTCACTTACAGCCGTCATTGCAAAAGGAAGAATTGATTCTTCATAGTAGAATTTTTTGCCAGTACCATCTGGGTTTATAATTGCGCTGAGGTTGTAAAACATGTCGTACTCGAATTTCCAAGACCGACCCTGCTCATCGGTTATACTTTGGATATGGAAATTACTTTCAGAAAGGTAATTAAAGTTAAAATATTTGCCATCATTGTTACTGACTTTTATAATTTTTGTGAAATAGTCTAAATTTTTGTGTGATTTATAAAATGATTTGTAATCTATCTTCAAGTGATTTTCTTTGGTCTTAATTTCGATGAGTTTACCCCAAAGATCATAAATTTCAGTGTCATTGTTTTCATTGATGAATAGCCATTGATTGTTATCTTCAAAAAGTTGGTGAGTTGTATTTTTTTTGTTAAACCATTTGCCTTCAATTCTTTCAAAATACAAATCAGTTCCATCAGGTCTGTATGCAAAAGCTCTTGTGGTTGCATTGTTTCCAACAAGCAATTTTCTTGAGTAACTGTGTTTCCAACCTTTGCCAATATTATTAACAGGCAAGCCTCCGCGGGTTTGAAAAGCGGATTTGGAGTTGTAATACAGAGAAAACTCTATTGGACTACCCATCAAATCCAGGTCTATTTTATGAAATAGATTGCCGTTACCAATATTCACAGTGTGGTTAATGACAGTGTTTTTTTGCCCATTGTTTTCATAGTCAGCATAATGTTCAGCAATGAATGCATCAGCTATGTTTTCTGACCTTTTTTGTTCCATCAGTAAATCGTCCCTTTGTTTTGAGATGGTATTGAATTGTGCTTTTATTTCTGTATTTTTACTGGTGATGGTATAAATGTACAATGATATTAATGAAACCAAGATCACTAAAGCTGCCATTGTTAACTTCTTTCTAATGATGAATTTTTTAATTTGGTATAGAATTCTTTTTTTTCTGGCAGTAACGGGTCTGTTGTTTTGAAAATTGTGCAAATCTTCAACCAATTCTGTCACGCTTTGATAACGTTCACTGGGGTCAAATTGAAGCGTCTTAAGTGTAATGCTGTCCAAATCTCCTTTAAGAGATCGAGCGCTTAAGGAAAAGCACTTATATCGATTGTTAACTGTGTTCTTTTTGTTAAGTTGGTCAAGTACTTTTGTACTGGGTTTGGTGACGGGTTTAAGGCTTATTTTTTTCTCTATTTCTAATGGTGTACAGCCTTCATGTTCATAGGGTAAAGTTCCGGTCAATATCTCATAAAAAACGATTCCAAGCGCATAAACATCACTTACTATTGATATAGGCAAATCCATTAATTGTTCTGGGCTTGCATAATTGGGCGTTAAAGCCCTTACCAATGTCAGTGTATTTTGTTTAGAATCATCGAAAATTCTAGAAATACCAAAATCCAATAATTTCAACTTACCTTGTTGAGTTACCAGTATATTATCAGGTTTAATGTCTTGGTGAATGATTAAGTTTTTATGTGCATGCTGAACTGCGTCGCATAAATCAAGAAATAGGCTAATGCGCTTTTCTATATTTAAATTTTTACTGTATTGAGTAATTGACTCACCTTGAATATATTCCATGACCACATAAGGCCTGCCATCTTGGAGAAAATCTGCGTCTATGAATTGGCTGATATGGGGGTGAGAGAGTTGAGATAAAATTTTTGTTTCTCGAGCAAATCTTTGATGAGATAAATCATCATTGATCTGCATGATCTTTATAGCTACTTGTTGTTCAATGTTTTCAAATTTTCTTTGAGCAAGGTACACATCGCCCATACCGCCATGACCAATTTTTTTTATTAAAGAATAGCGATCATTCGGAAAGAATAAAGGGTTATGTAAAAGATTTTGTGCAGCGTCATCTGAAAAGAGTTGGGTATTTTGTTTGTTGGCATGGTATGTGTTTAATAAATCAGTCACCTCATCTTTGATTAAAGTGTCAGCACATCTGGCATTTAAAAAAGATGTGATTGAATCACGATCAATTTCTATTGCCTCTAAAAAGATTTCTTTTATTGTTGAGTGTTTTTTTGAATCCATTCTGATTTTTTAAAGGTACAGTTGTTTGATTTACTTGTTTAATTTATTCAGTAACCAGGTTCGAGCAAACTGCCAATTTCTTGAAACAGTTGAATTGCTGGTATTCATTAAACTGGCGGTTTCATCAATATTAAGACCAGCAAAAAAACGCAACTCTATGAGTCTAGTAGCTTCAGGGTCAACCATTTCAAGTTCTTGCAGTAAATGATGTAATGTCAGCCAATCTACGCTAATCTCTGGTGTGTTATTGGCAAAATCAGGGTGTTGTAAAGTAACCCTTTTTTGCATTCCTCCTTTTTTTATTGAAAGCTTTGAGCGAACATTGTCAATGAGCATGTATCTCACCATTCTGGCTGCTGTTGCAAGCAAGTGACGCTTGTCATTAATAAGAAGGTTTTTGTTTTGTTTGAGATTTAAGTATACTTCGTTAGCCAACAAAGTTGTGTTCATTTCTTTGTCGTTGATCTTACTGTGTTCAGAGTGAACTACTGTTCTTAACAATGGGTAAAGTTCATTGAACAACTCATTCTCAACTGATAGGTCACCGCTTACCCATTTTTTAAGCATTTCATTTATCAGTTTATCATTAGTTTTTTGCATTTCTATAAGTAAATAAATCTGATGTTATCAGAAGTATTTATTGAGTTGATAAAAAAACAAAATTACGAGAGAAAAAAAGAATTAAAATATACCTAGTAAAATTGAATAAGTTACATAAGTGGATTGATTTAGTAGTTTAGATTTACTAGAGTGTTAAGTATCATAAGTCAGTAAAATTTACTGGAAATATTAAATGGAAAACTGCAATGCAAAATAATTTAAAAGTTGGATTGATTCAAATCGCGCCTGTGTGGTTGGATCGGCTGAAAACCACCGAAAAAATCATTGATTATTTACATCAAGCTGGAAACGAAGGTTGCCAGTTGGTTGCTTTGGGTGAAGGTACCTTACCTGGTTATCCTTTTTGGATTGAATTAACTCAGGGTGCTCGATTCAATGCACAAGATCAGAAAGAGTTTCATGCCCATTATTGTCAGCAAGCGGTGCAGATTGAACGTGGTGATTTGGATGGAATCTGCGCGGTGTTGAAACAGCACAAAATGGCCTGCTATTTAGGTATTATTGAAAGGCCTGTAGATCGGGGTGGACACAGCCTATATTGCTCAATCGTTTACATTAATGAACATGGTGTCATTAAATCTGTACACCGTAAATTACAACCTACCTATGAAGAAAGGTTAACGTGGTCACCAGGTGATGGTCATGGTTTACAAACTCATTCATTGGGTGCGTTTACGGTAGGTGGATTGAACTGTTGGGAAAACTGGATGCCATTGGCTCGCACTGCCTTGTATGCACAGGGAGAAGATTTGCACATTGCTAACTGGCCGGGAAGTATTCGCAACACCCAAGATATTACACCAATGATGGCCAAAGAGGGACGTTCATTTGTGATTTCGGTCAGTGGTTTAATGAGGCCACAAGATTTTCCTAGTAACAGTCCTCATTACCAAGCCTTAATGAAAGATTGCCCAGCAGATTTTTTAACCGATGGTGGCTCATGTTTATGTGCGCCCGATGGCTCTTTTATTATTGAGCCGCAAGTGGGAGAAGAAGGTTTATATACGGCAACCATAGACCACAGCAAAGTTTTTGAAGAGCGACAAAATTTTGACCCAGTTGGGCATTATTCCAGACCTGATGTACTGCAACTAACGGTGGATAAAACGCGATTAAGTAACCTCATTGTTAAATAAAAAAACAGTACGAAATGATATATGTGGTAGTTAATTTACAGATTGTTAAATCTGAAGTCTATGATGGTTACTGTATTGTTATCTAGTACATTGTGAATAAAACTTTTTTATTCAACCAGTTGTTGCATGATTAGTTTTTTGGGCTTTAGCACCTGTTAATTAGCGGTTATGTTGAATTAAATAGCCCTTTAAATTAAGCGGATTTTATGGCTTGTTTTATTTTTTGCAAAGTGGCATACAAATGACTGAGCATTTTCTTTTTATCTTTTGGGTCTTTGCTGTACCTGGCTCGTAAATAAGTGGCTACAAAGTGTTCCACCAGAGATTGGGTTTGGGGGTGTTTTTCGATCAGACGATCAGCAAAAGGTTCAATGCCTTGTGGGTGTGTTGCATAAAGTTCAGGTGTTTTTTTGCTTAAGCCTGCAAATTGTAAATAAAGTTTTTGTAGTGAATGATATCGTTTCCTTTTAATCAACCACAAAGGAATTAAACTTAACAATGTGGTAACAAATAAAATGCCTACCATCATCAGCGCCAAAGATTTACCATCTCGATGTTCGATGCCAATGGCACGGAACAGGGCTTGTTGTTTACTGACATTAAAATTTCGAACCCATTGGTTCCATTTGTAACGGTATTGATCTGTTGATTCTCTCAAGTTTTTCAGCCATTCAAAATCAAAAGCATTGCGTTTACTGTCCATTATTTGTCTGGCACCACTTTCCACCCTTTCTGGTGCGACCATTGAAGTTGGGTCAACTCGCAACCAGTACCCTGATTGTTTACCTGCTATAGTTCCATCGGTTTGGCTTTTTGACTCAATGTATACTTCTGCCCAAGCATGTGCATCAGATTGTTTGACCAATAAGTAATCGCCATTGTCAACGCCACCTTGATAACCGGTAACTACACGAGCGGGAATTCCAGCCATGCGCATCATGATCACAAATGATGACGCATAGTGCTCACAAAAACCACGTTTCGAATCAAATAAGAATGCATCGATGACTTCGCCTTCCAGTGCTGGTGGTTTATATGAATAGAAAAACTCATCCTGATTAAACCATTGTAGGGCTCGATTGATGATTTGTAGGTTGTTGTTACCTTGTGAACGCCAATTTTTCATCATCTCCAGTGTTTTTTGGTTTTGTTTTTCTGGATAC
The DNA here is from genome assembly GCA_938008005.1 of uncultured Marinicella sp. Lineage (GTDB taxonomy): Bacteria > Pseudomonadota > Gammaproteobacteria > Xanthomonadales > Marinicellaceae > Marinicella. The sequence goes on from CALLLZ010000173.1 coordinate 10,254, forward strand.
TTTAATAACAAAGTCTCATCTGAGTCTGAAATGGGTTGATAGAAACGATCCAATAATAATGATTTTAAATCATAATATTTGAGTTGGTTGATCTTGGTGGGTGAGTATAACAATGAATCGGGCAGTAAAAATGCTCCTTCAGGTGGTTGGGTGACATAGTCCAAACCAAACATATAATTCTGCCCTGTGTTTTCTAGTTCAACTTGATATTCAATCACTTCATTGGTTTGGTATTGACCAATGGTTTTGCGCAAATTATTGGATTTTTTACGACTCCAGGTTCTGCCATCAAAATTCCACAGCACAGGGCCGCGCCAATACAGTTGATTTTTTTGAGGCTTTTGACCAGATTTAAAAGTGACTCTGAAAGCGGGTGAGTCATCCATAAATAACTCGACAATTGAACCAGGACTCATGGTGTCGCTGATACCTGTTTTACCTTCGCCAAAGATATCAGGAGAACCCCAAATAGGTGAACCTAATCTAGGAAAGACCAAAAAAAATAACACCGCAAAAGGCACAGCTAATGCCAGGGAAGAAGCTGTGGACTTCATTTGTTTCCGATCAAACCATTGAGTGGTCTTCTCAAAGTTTAAGATAGATAAAGCATGGGTAGTCACAAAGGCAGAGCCGAATAAGTAGAAAATTAGCATCAAGTCTTGTGAGTACAAAAATCGTGTCATGGTGACGAAATAACACAACATAACCACCAGTAAAGCATCGCGCATGGCGTAAGTTTCTAGTAGTTTAAGAACAGTCATAGTGATCAAAATGGTGACACTGATCTCTCTTGATAAGCCAAAACCTTGGCTGTATATAATCATCACCAGCGCGATCATTGTGATCAATATCAGTAACAGGTTATAAGTTTTTTTTATTTGATGTATTTGAGCATAGAATCGATAAGACACTGTAAGAATTGTCATGGGTAAAAACCACATTGGCAATCTGTACAACTGAGGCAGAACAGCCAGCATAACGGCGAAAGTGATCCAGAACAATTGCTTAGTACTGAGTTGAGATTTTATCCTAGAGATGAATCACCTCCATTTGAATAACTGGAGTCATTTGACTGGAACAGCGACATGGCTTTTAGGCAATTGTGTTTGTGTCGTTCGCCATTAGCCATTCCAGAATCAAAACCCGGTAATAGTACTTGATATTCGACCTGTTGTTGTTCAGCGGCCAATACCCAGGCTGTGATACGAGATAGTTTAGATTCAATGTGTCCCATAGCCAGCTGTGAGAAATCGAACAACAAATTTTTCCCTTGGGTTTGGTTAAATTCCTTAACCCATGTTTGATTACTCTGCGCGGTTTTCTTCCAAGCAATATCACGAATTGGGTCACCTGGTCTATAGTTTCTGATACCACTGAGTTCTTCACCTTTGGAGGTGGTGCTTTTTGCACCTTCTTGGCCACCATGATGGGGAAAATCAGGGCATGGTGACTCTGGTTTGGGATAAATTAATACGGATTCTTGCGGTAAACAATAAACCCACACAGTAAACAAACCCAATGGAAAACGCGTAAACAGTTTGATTCGATCAACGGCCTGCATGCCTCGGTGCTTGCTGTGTATCAACAGTTTGAGTTCATTTAAACCTTGTGTGATATTACATACATCGGTACTGAGCTGGTTTTCAGTACGAATTTGCCACTTGTCATGGTCAGCAGTAACTGAAAGGTGTAAAGTGACATCTTCACCTAAAAAAACCGGTTCTGCATTGATTTGTTCTATGCGCACATTGCGCATGTTAAAGAATGTTTTGTGTAAAATAACTTGAGCCAAGCCAAATAACAAAAAAACCAGCATTAAGCTCATGTTATTATTAAAATTCAAGCCAGCAAGCATCATTAAAAACCATATCACTGAAAAAAACCAACCAGCTTTACTGGGTAAAACGTATATGCGTCGCCAACCGAATACCACAGGTAGTGTTTCTCTGCCTCGCCGGTTAAAAAAGTTGTTTAGCTTACGCTTAAATAACTGCGGTATCATCGAGTATAGCTGCTATTAGTTCGCCGGCCGCACGACCATCAAAAGTCGTTAACCGGTGTCGACTAACTGGATAAAAAGCATTTTGGATGTCAGCTGGAGTCATGAAATCACGTTGAGCCATAAAAGCAAAGCTCTGTGCTAACTTAAACATGGATAAACCTGCTCTGGGTGAAAGCCCGTGTTGAATTTCACTGTGGTTGCGGGTTTTTTGAATTAAAAGTTGCAGGAAATTTAAAACTTCTTCGTTGGCATGTATCTGACTGGATTTTTGCTGCCACACCATCAATTGTGCAGGTGAACTTAACGCCGGGATAGGTTGATTGAATTGAGATATATAGTTGGAATCATATAACTGTCTTTCGCTTTTTTGGTCTGGATAACCAAGTGATAGGCTGATTAAAAAGCGGTCTAACTGTGATTGTGGTAATTCATAGGTTCCTGCTTCATCAATGGGGTTTTGGGTGGCCATTACAAAAAAAACTTCGTCCAATTGATAAGTTTTACCATCCATACTCACTTGGTTTTCTGCCATGGCTTCTAGTAAAGCACTTTGGGTTTTGGGGGTGGCTCGATTTAATTCATCAGCCAGCAGGAATTGAGTGAAAATAGGACCTTTGTGGTAGCTGAAAGTTTGACTTGGTGCATCATAAATACTGACGCCCAATACATCGCTTGGCATCATATCTGAAGTTAACTGGATGCGATTGTAATCCATGCCAAATACTTGAGCTATGGCGGTCGCTAATGTGGTTTTACCCAGCCCAGGTAAATCTTCAAGTAAGACGTGTCCGCCAGCAATCAAAGCTGCAATCACTGTCTTAATTGAAGATTCTTTATCTAAGATCTTTTTGCCTACCGCGTCAATCACTTGTTGGGTTGTGGCTGTGTCATTGGGTTTAATTTTGAAACTGGATTCTGTTTGCTTATCTGGCATATTAATTGATTCTTGGTATCAGTGAGATTAATTAAGTGTTAAGTAATAAAGTATTAAGCCTATATTAACATTGCTGAGAGTTGTATTTTTGTGAAAATACCTGACCAATATAAAGTTGTGAAGTGATTTATAGACCTGTTAGTCAACAATTAATTTCAAATTGAAAAAAATAATGGTTGTTTCAGTAGTAAAGTACTCATGAAAAAACCTGTGCTTTTGAAATTTTTCCTCCACAATGCCACTTATTTAGAATCAATCTTTTTTAAGACCATCTAAATGTACCAAGGGTTAATAAAAACATATTTCAATGGTGTTAACGAGAGTTTTTTTACAAATCCAAAGTTTCAACCCTGATTAGGTTGGTGGAACCAGAGTGACCGAAGGGCACCCCTGCAGTGACCACAAACTGATCTCCTTGTTTCGCCATATTGTTTGCAATGATAACCTGATTGGCTATTTCTACCATCTCGTCACTGCTGGTGGCATCATTATTTAATACTGGATTGATACCCCATGAGACCGTTAATTGGTTACATGACTTAACAGAAGGTGAGATGGCAATCACATCGGTGTGTACTCGATTTCTTGCCACCCGTAATGCAGTGGCGCCTGAGCTAGAAAAACAACACATCACTTCTGCTGCCAGTGTTCTGGCAATGTGACAAGCCGCAGATGAAACCGCATCCGGGGTGTTTTTCTCGGCTTTGAATTTACGTTCAATCATGCGTTTTTTATAATCAGTGTCTGTTTCCACAGTACGGGCAATGCGGTCCATGGTTTCCACCGCTTTTATGGGGTGTTGCCCGGTGGCTGTTTCTGCTGATAACATCACCGCATCGGTTCCATCAAAGATTGCATTGGCCACATCATTGGCTTCTGCGCGAGTCGGAATGGCTTGTTCAATCATTGACTCAAGCATCTGCGTAGCAGTGACAACAGGTTTGCCTTTTTCACGAGCTTTTCTGATCAATCGCTTTTGTAGCATAGGTACTTTTTCAGCTGATAATTCAACACCTAAATCACCACGAGCTACCATGATACCATTGGCTTCGCGGAGAATTTCTTTGTAATTTCTAATGGCACCAGGTTTTTCTATTTTGGCCATCAGCTTGGCATTGGAATGATTTAATTTTAAATGCTTTCTTGCCAACAAAAGATCATCGCGGTTACGAACAAAGCTCAATGCCACCCAGTCCACATCCAGCTTGGCCCCAATGGCAATGTCTGCTATATCCTTTTCAGTCACTGCCGCTATACTTAAATCAGCATCAGGTACATTGATGCCTTTTTTATTGCTCAGTAATCCGCCTCGTTTCACTGTGGTATGAATCACTTGATTTACAACCTCATTGACTATTAATAACAATTTGCCATCATCTATCAATAAAGAGTCACCAGGGGATACATCGGTATACAAATGGGAATAGCTGATTCCCACACCTTGCTCGTCACCCAGTTTATTGTTATCTGGATATAAAGCAAATGGTTGATCTTTGGTTATTTTAATAGATCCATCAGCGAATTCTCCGATTCGAATTTTAGGTCCTTGTAAATCTTGTAAAATACCAACAATCACGCCCAGTTGATTGGCTACGGCTCTGATGTTGTTGACATTGTTTTTGTGATCTTCGGCGGTGCCATGGGAAAAATTCAAACGGAATACATTAACACCCGTTTTAATCAATGACTCTATCATTGATGGGCTCTGACTTGCTGGGCCTAAAGTGGCGACAATTTTAGTTTTTCTTTTCATGAGAGATAGGTCGTTGTTTATATCAAAGTTTTCAGCAGTGCTTATGATAGGTCTTTTTGATTAATTATTCATGTCAGAATTGCTATAATCTTGTGTTTTACTTCAGGAGTTCTTATGGCTTTAATTAATTGCCCAGCTTGTCGAACTAAGATTTCATCGGTTGCGAAAGTTTGTCCCAATTGTGGTTACAGCAGAGAGTCTGGAGCTGAAATTGATCCTGAACAAGTGGCCTTGTTCCAAAAACGCTTGTTTCGCGATCGCATGTATAAGCTGCGTATGTTTAGCTATGTGGCGATGAGCATAACTATGATCGGCGCTTTGCCGATGTTATGGGATTATATTAAAGGTATAGAAAAAGGCGAACCAGCTGTTTTAGTTAAACACTGGGGGGTTTACCTAGTTGCCATTGGTTTTTTGATGTATATGGTGATACGTTTATTTATGATGACAGTCAGAAGAAAGTATCATGCATCCAAAAGTCAGTAGAGATATGGCAATGTCGTATGTGTAATATGGCACATCAATGTTAAATCTAAACCATGTTAAGATAATTATTTTGGAGCTGTAAATATGAAAGGTATCTTGTTAGTAATTTTAACTTTATTCGTTCATTCTGCTGCTGCTATAGAGACTTGTGACTATTCGGTCCAAGGTGATGAGAACTCTTTCGAAGATCAAATGCATTATGACGGAAGTGCAAATTCTGAGTTCGAGCCTTTAGGTGCTGAAGAGTGGTGGGCGATTAACTTATCTAAGCACTTGGTGCAAATGGATGATGTTAATATCAAATTTTTAGCATTAAGCTTGCTGGACATGTCTTTTCTTGAGCGAATTGATACTGATGTAGAATCTGATTTACCAGTTTTTAATCCCCAGTACAAATTATCTGTATTGAATCAAATTATTGAAAGTCCTTTGGCTACTGTTCCAACTTTGTTGGCAGCAAGTTCCATGTGCAGTGACCTGAAAGGTCAGTGTGATATTGATCAGCTTAACCAAAAGCTATTTGATTTAGCACCTGAAAATTTAAATATATATTTAAATGTATTGGAACAAGCAGTAAAAGAAACTGATCAGGAGTTGATTGAAGTTATTTTGAAACAAATG